>CAMCRT010000083.1 GCA_945877355.1 uncultured Mitsuokella sp.
AAACAGGATATTTCAAGGTCTAAAATTTTTCACCGAGAAAAGCTTGACACATACGACAAACCCTAAAGCATTGACTTTATGCGGTTTCCATGGGATAATGGGAAAAACCAATTTCCATTAGGAGAGCTTTTGGGTGCTTGCCGTACTGCAGGCAGAAGGTCAGGAGGATGTTGGATGAAAGATTTGATTTTTAAGGGAGCCGGCATTGCCATCATCACGCCGTTTACCGAAGATGGCATCAACTTCGACGAGCTCGGCCGTATCATCGACGATCAGATCGCACATGGTACGGATGCCATCGTCATCACCGGCACGACGGGCGAGTCCGCCACCATGTCGGACGAGGAGCATCGGGCGGCCATCAAGTTCGCCGTCGACCACGTGAAGGGGCGCATCCCCGTCATCGCGGGCACGGGCTCCAATGAGACCCGCTATGCCATCGAGCTCTCGCAGTACGCAGAGAGTGTCGGCGCCGATGCGCTTCTCATCGTCACGCCCTACTACAACAAGGCGACCCAGAAGGGCCTCGTCGCCCACTACAAGGCGATAGCGGAGAGCGTCAAGCTGCCCATCATCCTCTACGATGTGCCCTCCCGCACGGGTCTCGGCATCGCGCTCGAGTCCTATATCGAGCTTGCAAAGGTGCCGAACATCGTGGCGGTGAAGGAGGCCAATGGGGATCTCTCGAAGATTCTCCGCCTGCGGGCTGCCTGTGGTGATGAGCTTGCCATCTACTCCGGCAACGACGATCAGATTCTCCCGATCCTTTCCCTCGGCGGTGTCGGCGTCATCTCCGTCCTGTCGAATGTGGCGCCCCAGGCGACCCACGACATGTGCCAGGCCTTCTTCGATGGCAACACGAAGGAAGCGGAGCGCCTCCAGGTGGAGTACACGGACCTCATCGACGCCCTCTTCTGCGAGGTCAACCCCATCCCGGCAAAGACAGCCATGGGGCTCCTTGGCTACAAGGTCGGACCCCTGCGCATGCCTCTTTCCGAGATGGAGGAAGCACACAAGGCAAAGCTCGTGGCTGCACTGAAGCGCCATGGGATTCTCAAGTAACTCAGCAAGGATTTAGCTAGGAGGCTAGTAGGAATGAAAAATGTAGTGCGACTTTTTGTCGTATGCCTGATGCTTGTTCTGAGCACCCAGGTATCCTTTGCAAACTCGGACAAGGAGACGCTCCAGGATGGAGCAGACCTTACCAGCATCCATCGCCTGGCCCTCGCCATGCCGCTCTACCAGCAGGTGGACAAGGACGCGCCGGACAAGACGGAGCTCTCGAAGATCTTCTACGATGCGAGCCGCGTCACTCGCCTCTCCGTCGCCTCCTACAATACGGTGGCGGACAGCATCAACAGCACGAAGAGCATCGACATCCTCGCCCTTGACCGCCGCACGGCAGCAAAGTATTTCAAGGAGAATGTGGCGGACTACGCCAATGCCTACGTGGTCCTGACGGTGGCAAACAACAGCCGCACATCCTTCTTCTTCGATGTCTATCAGTCCGGCACGAACCAGCTGCTCTACACCTATGAGATCCAGGCAAACCGCAGCGAGAAGGATAGCGTCGTGACCTTCAACAACCTCTGCGAGCAGTTCTACAAGCATCTTGAGCGCGCCACAGAGGCCCAGCTGAAGGAAAAGAACAAGAAGTAATTCCCGAAAAAAGTAATCGCCTCACGGAAATCGTGAGGCGATTTTTATATGCTGAGCATGGGATGAAATCAAGGGTAGGGGATGATGCGGGCGAGAAGGGTATGCCCTTCCTTTGCCAGTTTCCTGTTGAAGTTCTCGATGGGGGCGAAGATCGGCGAGAAGCAAAGGCGCAGCTTGAACCGTAGGAACGTGTGGGAGTTGCTACCGAAAATGGGGATGCGATCCAGCACGAAGGGATTTTCATCCGGGGCGGTCAGGCCGTAGTGCACGGTGAACGCCGCTCGATAGCCCGCATCCTTTGTGAGCTGCATCAGCTCATCGTCGTAGGAGCCGCAGGGGTAGGCGATGAAGGAGATCTTTTTGCCAAGGCGCTGCTCGAGGATGTCCTTCGAGTCCTTGAGCTGGTGCCAGCGGTCGTCCTTATCCAGCTTGTCGAGCTCCGGGTGGGAGAGAGTGTGGCTCTCGATATCGATGGTGCCGCTGTTGTTGAGCTCCGCGACCTCATCCCAGGTCATGTAGTTCGGATACTGGCTCATGAAATCCGTCACCACGAATATCGTACCCTTGAGCCCGTACTTTTGGAGGACGGGGTAGACATTCTGGTAGTTGTCCACATATCCATCGTCAAAGGTCAGGATAATGGGCCTCTCGGGGAGCGGCGTGCCCTTCTCCCAGGCATCAAAGAGCTCGCTGGGCGTGATGGTGTGGTAGCCGTTGTCCTTCAGATATTTCATCTGCTTCTCGAACTGATCCGTGTGGACCGTCAGCGGATTTTCCGCCCAGTCATTGATCTGGTGGTAGTTCAGCACCGGGACGGCGCGGGCGGCACTGTGCATGAGGTACACGCATATCCCTGCAAGCAGGAGCAGCAGCAGGAGGACGGTGACCAGCACCCGCCGCAAAATGTGAACGCGTTTCCTTCGCTTGTCAAACCGTTTGACGGTCAAATGCTCTGAGTTTCCAAACAAAAGCAGACATCCCTTTCTCCAAGCCCGTTTCGCCATGCAATATGGCATATAGCTTTAACTATAGACGAATCTCTAATGCATGTCAAGGAATGGGATGAATTCTCATGGGATAGTATGGGAGGAATTCTTATGGGATAGGAATGGGATGAATTCTCATGGGATAGACGTATTCCAGAAGAAAAGAATTTACAAATTCTTGTTTCTGCATATAATAATATAGGTAGTGTATTTCAGAGAGCGAAGGCAAATATCCCGAAACAAAGGAGTAACAATAACGGATGAATCGCAACGATGAATGCTGGTGTGGCAGCGGAAAGAAGTACAAGAAGTGCCATGAGGCCTTTGACGAGCGCATAAAGGAGATGAAGTTCGACTTCATGCGGGGGCAGGTGCGTCCGCCCCGGAAGATTATCAACAATGCGGCGGATATCGCCGCCGTCCGGGCGGCGGGGGTCGTCAATGACGGCGCCCTGGATCTGGCGGCGGGCATGATGCGCCCCGGCGTCAATACGGAGTCTATCGACGACGCCATCGCCGACTACCTGGAGAAGAAGGGCGCCATGTCGGCGGACAAGGGCTTCGAGGGCTACCCGAAGAATACCTGTATCTCCATCAACGACGTGGTATGCCACGGAATTCCCTCGAAAAAGACCATCCTCAAGGAAGGCGACATCGTCAACGTGGATATCACCACGAAGTACAACGGCTACTTCGCCGATGCCTCCCGCATGTACATTGTCGGCGGCCACGCGGATGCCAACGCGGAGCGCCTCGTGCGTGTCTCCCGCGAGTGCATGGAGCTGGGCATCGCCGCGGCGAAGCCCTGGCACTTCCTGGGTGACATCGGTGCCGCTTGCGGCAACCATGCCCGGGAGAACGGCTACTCCGTCGTCACGGATCTGGGCGGCCACGGCGTGGGCAAGGGCTTCCACATGGAGCCTTTCGTCCCGCACACCGGCCAGCCCGACACCGGCATGCTCCTCGTTCCCGGCATGATCCTCACCGTGGAGCCCATGATAAACGAGGGCACCTACAAGGTCACCGTGGACAAAAAGGACGGCTGGACCGTCCGCACCAAGGACAAGAAGCTCTCCGCCCAGTGGGAGAACACCATTCTCATAACGGAGACGGGCGTGGAGATCCTATCCTCATGATGAAGTAAGTTCGTGTACCCAGTGCGAATGTGCAGGGTACACGTAACGTGAGTATCTAAAATGTGTATATATCCTAGGAGGTAATTGATATGGCTGAAAACTGCAATCACGACTGCAGCTCCTGCGGCACCACCTGCGGCTCCGACACTCGCAAGGCCGATCTCCATGAAAAGCCAAACGCCATGAGCTCCATCAAGCACGTCATCGCCGTCGTCAGCGGCAAGGGCGGCGTCGGCAAATCCCTCACCACAGGCCTTCTCGCCGTCGAGATGTCTCGCAAGGGCAAGCACGTGGGCATCCTCGATGCCGACATCACCGGCCCCTCCATCCCGAAGATGTTCGGCGTGTCCGGCACACCCACGGGGAACGAGCAGGGCGTCTATCCCATCAAGTCCAATCGCGGCATCGACATCGTCAGCATGAACCTGCTCCTCGAGAACGCCACCGACCCCGTCGTCTGGCGCGGCCCCATCATCAGCGGCATCGTGAAGCAGTTCTGGACCGACTTCGTCTGGCAGGACGTGGACTACCTCTTCGTGGACATGCCCCCAGGAACAGGCGACGTGCCCCTGACCGTCCTCCAGTCCATCCAGCTGGACGGCATCGTCATCGTCACGAGCCCCCAGGAGCTCGTCTCCATGATTGTGGAGAAGGCCGTGAAGATGGCCGAGCTCATGCATGTGCCCATCCTCGGCGTCGTGGAGAACATGAGCTACTTCGTCTGCCCCGACTGCGGCAGCAAGCACTCCATCTACGGTGAGAGCCACATCGAGGAGATCACCGCCGCCCAGGGCCTCGACGTCCTGGCGAAGATCCCCATCGAGACCGGCCTCGCCAAGGCCTGCGACGCAGGCCAGATCGAGACCATCGAAAAGACCTACATGGAGGACGCCATCAAGACCCTGCTGGAGAAATCCGAGGTCCTGGACAATCCCTACATGGACGCCTAAAAATCTGCTCAGAGGCAGGAACAAAAGCCTCCCTCCGGGAGGGGGGTGCCCCGAAGGGGCAGGGGGAGCCCGCGCGCACTAGCCCTTCAGGTAAAGCTATGCAGTGACAACCGGCCAAGTACTCTGCATTTGCAATAGAACCTAGTTGAAAAAAGCAGGTCACTTCATTCATCGCGAATTGAAGTGACCTGCTTTTTTAATGTGCCAGATAAATCGGCGTGAGTTTTGCGTCCTCGGCGCGGGTCTTGTCGATGTAGCCTGCTGCCACCATGGCGTCCAGCACCACGAACTGGCGCTTCTTTGCCATCATGAAGTCCGCGTAGGGAGAGTACACCGACGGGGCATTCGGCAGGCCTGCCAGCATGGCGGCCTCCGGCAGCTTCAGCTCCCGTGGCTTCTTCCCGAAATACCCCTCGGAGGCCGGCCCTATCCCATAGTAGTTCGACCCATAGTAGATGGTATTGAGATAGAGCTCCAATATCTCATCCTTTGAGTAGTTCGCCTCCATATCGAGGGCCAGAAGGAACTCCTCGCCCTTCCGACCGAAGGACTGCTCGTGGGAGAGGAAGAGATTTTTCACCAGCTGCTGGGTGATGGTGCTGGCACCTTCCTCGATCTGACCGTACTGGAGATTGACGAGGGTCGCCCGGGCGATGCCCTCCGGGTCAAAGCCCCAGTGGCTATAAAACTTCCGATCCTCCACGGCGATGATGGCATTTTTCATATCGTCGGGGATATCCTTGATAGGCACATACGTATCCCGCTGCAGCCGGCTCTCCACCGCCCGCCGGAGAAATAGGAACCGCTCGATCCGGTCGAGCGTCGAGGGCTCTGTCGTCCCTGTCTGGGCCACAGAGGGGGGAGCTGGATCCAGCTTCGGCAGGAAGTCCCCTGCCTTTGACCAGGTGCGGGGCGAGAATATCGCCGTGCCACCCGCCAGGAAGAAGGTGAGGAGGAAGATAAGGGCCAGCAGCCCGAAAAGTCGCAGGAACGAGCGTCGCACCCGCCTGGACCGTGATTTTTTCATAGAAAACTCCTTATGCGCCGCCCCAGCCGCTTACTTTTCCCGCAGGGGCTTATTCGAGTCCCAGCAAAAAGGCAGTATCACGAGATTTCATTTGTGATACTGCCTAGCTGCTTATAGTCGTGCTCAAAGTATCGACCGCAATTCCCGCAAGCGTTTGCTGGATATGCCCGTAGCCTTCCGAATCGCCTCCGCAGACTTGTCCTCGCGAATCATGCGAATCGCCGTCATCATATTGTCCTCGCCCTTCTGGACCCCATTTTTTTCACCAGCAATACGGGCTTTATTTATTCCATTTTCCCAAGCAGCCCACATATTGATCACATCTCCTTCCTCTTTGAATTGAATCCTTGCGCCCGTGACCGTGTTGATGAAGCTGGCGGTACTACGCTCCATGTTCCTGAAGCGGTCATTACCTTCCATCCAGTCTATATCCGTATCGTCTCTGTGTTTGATAAACTGCATGACTGTACCAAGATCTGTGTGAAATTTTTCAAATTCACTATCCTGAATCTTAGTGGGAGAGAGTAAGTTAATTTTATAATTCGGCACAAAGGACAAGATTTCCTTGTTTTTAACAGATAGCATTTCGTGAATACTTGTCGACCCGTCCCAGTCCTTTGTGCTAAGGCTGATAACCAATGTAACAATGGGGAGTAGTCTATCTTCCTTGCGTAAGCCGGATAGATACTCGCTGCCAGATAGCTTTGTGCCATTTTCCTTATGCTTAGCAATCAGGTCCGATACCTGCTGTGCATAGCCCATGGCATCATATAGCATATTGCGGACGGGCATTGCATAATGGACGGAAGCTTGTATTTCTAGGCCAAGTATGATATAGCATGCGTCATTATCCATCATTGCGGTATACAGTTTTAGCACATCGCGAATTTTCTGAAGAGGTTGTTTTCGTCCTTTGCCAAAAGGTAATGCAACGGCCGTTGTGTCGAGAGGACGGAGATCTTCTGGCTTTATGACAGCTTTTCCATCATACATCCAGTAATTGAAAGCATCTGCTACCTTGTCAGGACTGGAAAGGTAGGCTTTTGCTTCCGTATCAATGGCACCCATGAGACCCCCTCCTTTTCTATCATTTTATCATATTCTCGTATGGGCCACAAGAGAAACGGCGTGTCAGTGGCGGTTGGTGTGGAGGTAGTCTATGTAGGCGTTGCCCCAGTCGTTTATACTGTCTAGGACGGGGGAGAACTTTTGGCCGATTTCAGTCAGGCTGTACTCTACCCGGGGCGGCACCTCCGGGTAGACCTGGCGGTGGACGATGCCTTCCTTTTCCAAGTATTTCAGCTGGGAGGAGAGGGTGGCGTGGGTGATTTGGAGGTTGCGCTCCAGCTCGTTGAAGCGGCGAGTGCCCTGGTTGAGCTCGTGGAGCACCAGGATTGCCCATTTACCCTGCAGGATTTTCTGCGAGGTCACGAAGGGGCATACACCAAAGAGGTTTTTCTTCGTAGCAGCCATAAAATTTACTCCTTGATTTCTACAATACGCAAGCATTTCATACTTAGTTGTGGGAAATATCGTTCTTGTCTCTATTGTAGTCTATCCGTATAATATAGACAAGATACTAGATATGAAAAATATACTTTTGTATGAGATAAAGGAGGAATCCCCTATGAAACGATTTCCTGCTATATTCGTGGGCCACGGCAGCCCGATGATTGCCCTGGAGCATAATGAGCTGACAGAGACCTATGGCCAAATCGGCCAGCGCGTCCTGAAGGACTTTGGCAGTCCGAAGGCGATCCTCATGATTTCCGCCCATTGGTATACCCGGGGTACGCTGGTACAGAGCGTAGAGAGACCCCGACAGATCTACGATATGTATGGCTTCCCGGAGGAGCTGTACCAGCTGAAGTATGAGCCGGAGGGCAGCGCGGAGCTGACGGCGGAGGTGCAGCATGTCCTGGGAGACACGGTAGAGGTGGATGATGACTGGGGCATCGACCATGGCACCTGGAGCGTGCTCATCCATATCTTCCCAAAGGCGGATATCCCCGTCGTCCAGCTATCCGTCAACGGCCTCCTGAGCGAGGAGGAATCCTATGCCCTTGGGGAAAAGCTCGCGGTGCTGCGGGACAGGGGCTTTCTCCTCATGGGAAGCGGCAATGTGGTGCACAATCTCCGGGCGACGGAGTGGGACAATCCAAAGGGCTCTCCGGCGGCCGATCGCTTTGATGCCTATATCAAGGAGGCTATCGAGAACCGTGCGGACGACAGGGCCATCGCCTACCAGCGCCATCCGGATGCCGCCTACGCGGTGCCGACGCCAGACCACTATCTCCCGCTCCTCTATATCCTGGGGGCCTCAAAGGGGGAGAAGCCCTACGTATTCAACAACGTGCGCAATCTGGGCTCCATGGCGCTCACTGGCTACGCCTTCGGGCTTTGAAATCGAATATCTACGTGCGGCAGGAGCTATACGAGAGGCTTCTGCCGCATTTTTGCATTCCGCGGAAAGGGCAATCTGCGCCGTCTGTATCTTCCTGCAAGCTATTATTCTCTTTTGGGGAAATTTTTGGTATAATGGGGGAGGTTTCTTTCTCAATTACGAAAATCGGATGGTGAAATTACATGAAAGTCACGAAAGAAGATCTGGAGAATGTCGCTGGGCTCTCGCGCCTGTTCATTCCCGATAGCCAGGCGGAGGCGTACCTGGGGCAGATGGATGCGATTCTCTCGTATATGGACAATCTTTCCGAGGTCGATACGTCTGAGGTAAAGCCGACGACCTATGCACTCCCCATGGAGAATGTGTTCCGCGCCGACGAGGTGCGCCCGTCGCTGCCGCGGGAGTTGGCTCTCTCGAATGCACCCCTCAAAGAGGACGGCTACTTCAAGGTGCCCCGCGTATTGGAAGAGTGAGGAAAGGACAGGGCTATGGCAACGAAACTCTATGAAAAAACAGCACATGAGCTCCACGATCTCCTGGTAAAAAAAGAAATCACGGCGACGGAGCTTACGGAGGACGTCTTTTCCCGCATCGACGACGTGGAGGGCTCTGTGCAGGCATATCTGACGCTGACCCGGGATGAGGCGATGGCGGCGGCAAAGGCCGTGGACGAAAAAATCGCCAAGGGGGAGAACATCGCACCGCTCGCCGGCATCCCCGGCGCCATCAAGGACAATATCTGCACGAAGGGAGTGCGCACCACCTGTGCCTCGAAGATCCTCGAGCACTTCGTACCGCCCTACAATGCGACGGTCATGGACAAGCTTGCAGGGCAGGATCCGGTCCTCGTGGGCAAGGCGAACCTCGATGAGTTCGCCATGGGCGGCTCCACGGAGAACTCCGCCTACCAGAAGACCCACAATCCCCACGACCTTTCCCGGGTGCCGGGCGGCTCCTCGGGCGGCAGCGCGGCGGCTGTCTCCTCCGGCACGGCCATCTGGGCCCTGGGCTCCGACACGGGCGGATCCATCCGCCAGCCGGCTTCCTTCTGCGGTGTCGTGGGGCTGAAGCCCACCTATGGGCGTGTTTCCCGCTACGGCCTCGTGGCCTATGCCTCCTCCCTGGACCAGATCGGGCCCATCACCCGGGACGTGCAGGACGCGGCGACGGTGCTGAATGCCATCGCGGGCCACGACCCCATGGACTCCACCTCGAGCCCGAAGGAAGTGCCCGACTTCACGGCAGCCCTGACAGGGGACGTGAAGGGGCTCAAGATCGGCCTGCCGAAGGAATACTTCGCCGAGGGGCTTGACCCGGAGGTGGAGAAGGCCGTGCGCCAGGCAGTGGAGGACTTCCGCGCCATGGGAGCCCAGGTGCAGGACATCACGCTGCCCCATACGAAGTACGCCATTTCCACCTACTACCTCATCGCCCCGGCTGAGGCGGCGACGAATCTGGAGCGCTACGACGGCGTGAGCTACGGCGAGCGCATCGATGGGGCAGATCTCGTGGAAATGATGACGAATACCCGAACGGAGCTTTTCGGCGAGGAGGTCAAGCGCCGCATCATGATCGGCAACTACGCCCTCTCTGCCGGCTACTACGACGCCTACTACCTGAAGGCGCTGAAGGTCCGCACCCTCGTCCAGCAGGACTACATGGAGGCCTTCAAGAGCGTCGATGTCATCGTGGCACCGACGGCGCCGACGCCGGCCTTCGGCATCGGCGAGATGGTCTCCGACCCGCTGAAGATGTATCTGCAGGATGTCTGCACGGTGCCCCTCAACCTCGCAGGGCTTCCGGGCATCTCCATTCCCTGTGGCAAGAGCAGCGCAAATCTCCCCATCGGCCTTCAGATCATCGGCAAGCCGCTGGACGAGACGACGATCCTCCGGGCGGCCCATGCCTATGAGCAGGGTCATGAGTTCCATGGAGAAGTGGCGCATGTGGAAGGAGAAAAGGCATGAAGTACGAAGCTGTCATCGGTCTTGAGATACACTGTGAGCTGAAGACAAAGACGAAGATTTTCTGTGGCTGCGCCACGGGCTTCGGCGCGGAGCAGAATACCCATGTCTGCCCCGTCTGCCTGGGCCTCCCTGGCGTGCTGCCCACCATCAACCGCCGGGTCGTGGAGTTCGGCATCAAGGCGGGCCTCGCCACGAACTGCACCATCAATAAGTACAGCAAGTTCGACCGGAAGAACTACTACTATCCGGATCTGCCGAAGAACT
>CAMCRT010000084.1 GCA_945877355.1 uncultured Mitsuokella sp.
CGCTCTCCATCTGGTTGACCGGCGCGGCAAAGGCCGTCACGCTGCAGGCGGCAGCGGCAAGACCGAGGATCCATGCTTTCTTTTTCATAAACGACACCTCATTTCTTGATTTCTGAAACTGAGGTCATTGTAGCAGATTTTGCGGATGGGTACAAGGACGTCTTTTGCGGGAAAGGCATTGGCCTGCATTACAGGGCGGTGAGATCAGATGTCAGAAAATTATTCGCGGAAATTTTCAAAAAGTTCTTGACAGGAAGAGGGGGAGGTGGTACTATATAGACAGGTCAAAGGAAAAGGTGTTCAGCCTTACCGAAGACAATTGTCGACATGATTTGACCGAAGGGAGGAGAGTCCGATGGGCTAGGTTAACTTGCCCGGATCTGTTCATGACAAGACACATTCCAAACAAAAAACATCACGACGTGAAATGACCGCTATCTGGTGACGAGAAAGCCGATAGCGGTCATTTATATTTCATAGAGCTTGCTAGGAAGCTCCAAGAAGGCAAGTCGATAGGCGCAGAATGGCTGGCTTCTTGCAAGGGCGGCGTACAGGCCCTAGAAGCGGGCGTTTGTGCGTGCCGTTTCGGGCTGCCTATGGGGAAGGCCGTGGGGCTCTGGCAGGTGCTTGGCAGCCTTAGGCCAGGAAGCGCCGGAAGAACAGCAGGACAAAGCAGGCGACGGCGACGAAGAAGGAGGCGAGCTCCACGACGCGGACCGGGTAGACGTAGTGGAGGGGGATGTCCATGATGCGGGGGACGTTGCTGGCGAGAAGGGAGATGGCGATGGCGAGGTAGAGGGTGAGCTGTGTCAGGGAGTAGAGGCCGACGCCACTGAGGGCCCGCAGGATCAGGTAGATGGCGACGGCCACAAGGAATGTGGCGGTCTTGCCACGAAGAAAGCGCTGCATGGCGATTCGCTCCTTTACAAAGTTTGGTTCCGTGTACCCTGCACTCACCACGTCTCCGCAAGTGCCCGTGTGCTTTTCTGCCTAAATACCGGCCTCCATCCTAAACGCCCTTCGGTTGAACGATGGATTCCGGCCGGGGGCAGAACGCACACTTTTCGCACTTGCTCCGCTTAACGGTTCGCGCAGGGTACACGAACCTACGCCGCTATACTGCTCTGCGCAGAGGGTAGGTCTTTGTGATAAAGAGGGCGAGAGATAGGAGCAGGAGGCCGGAGGCTACGAAGACGAAGGGCATGCCGAGGTAGGTGGCGATGAGGCCGCCTAGGATGGGGCCGGTCATGGAGCCTACCTGCTGGGCGGCGAAGAGGAGGCCGAAGATGCGGCCCTTGTGGGAGGCGGGGGTCTCCTGGGCGAGGATGGCGTTGATGGAGGGGTGGATGGCGCAGAAGAAGAGGCCGCCGGCGAACTGGCAGAGGGCGAAGAGGGCGAGGCTCCGGGGGAGGCTCTGGAGCAGCATGATGGTGCCGGCGCCTCCAAGGCCCAGGGTCATGGAGAGGAAGAAGCCGCGCCGCTGGCCGAAGCCGCCCCAGAAGGGGGCCGCCATGGCACCTGCGATGCCGCCGAGGGAGAAGACGACGCCTGCCACGAGGACGATGCCCTCGATGGGGCCGGCGAGCTCCGCGATGTAGGTGGTGATGACGGGCTGGAGGATGAGGATGACCATCTGGACGAGGGTGCCACAGAGGAGCATGTTGCGGATGATGGGAATCTTCCATAGATTGATTTCCGGCGCGTCCTGCTTTTTCGTCACCTTCGGCGTGGGCGGCTCCTTTATGACGAAGAGGAAGACGAGAAAGTTGATGAAGAGGGCGATAGAGGCCACGAAGAAGGAGTAGCGCATGCCGACGGCCTCGGCGAGGACGCCGCCGAGGAGGGGCCCCACGACGCCGCCTGCCGTCAGGACGCCCTGCATGATGCCCAGGGAGAAGCCGAGCTTTTCCGTGGGGGCGTAGAGGCTCATGATGGCAAGATCCATGGGCCAGAGGCCTGCGGCGAAGCCCTGGAAAAGGCGCATGAGGGTGAGCTGCTCGGGGGACTGGACGATGCCGCCGAGGAAGTAGCTGACGGAGAGCAAAAAGCTTGCCCGGAGGGCCATGGCGCGCTTGCCCTTCGTATCGGCGAGGCGTCCCCAGATGGGCGCCATGATGGCGGAGACGAGGAAGGTGGCGGAAAAGACGATGCCGGACCACATGTGGACGGAGCTGTCGTCGACGCCGAGCTCCATGGTGAGGTACATGGGCAGAAATGGGATGAGCATGGTGTAGCTCGAGGACATAAAGAGGATGTTGACAACGAGCACAGCCAGCACGATTTTCCAGTTCAATAGGATTCCTCCTAACAGTAAGACGAACCTATTTTAGCACGAAGCGCATTGTTTTTCCATGAGCTGCCTGCGAAAATATATTGGGGAAAGGCGTGATGCGAATGTTTTCTGCGCTGCTTGATTTTCTGTTTCCGCCCCATTGTCCTGTCTGTGCTGCCTATGTGCCTAGCCGGGGGGGCTGGTGCGAGGGGTGTCTGGCGGGGACGATCGCGCCGGTCAGGCTGCAGGTGACGGAGGCGTTAGAGGCCTGGGCGCTTGGGGCCTACGAGGAGCCTCTTTCCCGGATGATAAAGGATCTGAAGTACCATGGGAAAAGGAGCGTGCTGCCGGCGATCGCCACATTTCTCCAGGCGGCGCCGGTCTGCGCAAAGGGGCCCTTTGACTTTGCCACCTGCGTGCCGCTGGCACCAAAGCGGCAACGGGAGCGGGGCTTTAACCAGGCGGAGGAGATATTCCGTCCCTGGCTGAAGGAGCAGGGCATCCCCCTGCGGCAGGTGCTCCGCCGCACCCGGGAGACCCGGCCCATGTACGGCCTCACGAAGAAGGAGCGGCAGGAAAATATGAAGGGAGCGATAGCTCTCGCCGAGGGCGCGACCGTGAAGGGCGCCCGGGTGCTTCTGCTGGACGATATCTTCACTACCGGCGCAACGGCAGAGGCGGCGCTATCCGCCCTGAAAAAGGGCGGTGCGACAAGCGTGAGCATCCTATGCCTCGCAAGCAACGCAGGTCGATAGCAAGATTGCTGGGGAATTTTGCAGGCAGTAAGTTCGTGTACCCCTAAGCGAACCTTTAAGCGGAGCAAGCGAGGAAAGTGCGCGTTCTGCCCCCCGGCCGGAATCCATCGTTCAAGCGAAGCGCGTTTAGGATGGAGGCCGGTATTTAGGCAGATAAGCGCACGGTCGCTTGCGGAGACGGGTGAGTGTGGGGTACACGAACGTCTGTAATGCGATTTGTAGCGGATTGTATTTATGTAATACCTGTATTTTCTCATTGTACGATTGTCTATTTCGTAGTATAATAGATAAATCTAACCACAGCTATACAATAAGGAGGCTTTCGGTTGCGAATCAATGGAGCACAGGCGGTTTTGGAGAGCCTGAAACAGGAAGGCGTCGATGTGGTGTTTGGCTACCCCGGCGGGGCGGTGCTGACGCTGTATGACGCTGTCTATAAAATGAAATTTCCCCATATCCTCACGCGCCACGAGCAGGGGGCTGTCCATGCGGCGGACGGCTATGCCCGGGCCACGGGGAAGGTGGGCGTGGCCTTTGCTACCTCGGGGCCTGGTGCCACGAACCTCACCACGGGCATTGCCACGGCCATGATCGACTCGGTGCCCCTCGTCTGCATCACAGGCCAGGTGGCGACGCCCTACATCGGCAAGGACGCCTTCCAGGAGGCGGACGTGGTGGGCATCACCACCCCCATCACGAAGCACAACTACCTCGTGAAGAATGTGGAGGATCTGCCCCGGGTCCTGAAGGAGGCCTTCTTCATCGCCCGCACGGGCCGGCCGGGCCCCGTCGTCATCGACGTGGCGAAGGATGTCTTTGAGGCAAAGCTCGACTACGTGTACCCGGAGAAGGTGGCCCTCAAGGGCTACAATGGCGACTACACGGGAGACCCCGCGGACCTCGACGCGGTCATGGCGGCCCTCGCCGAGGCGAAAAAGCCCCTGCTCTTTGCAGGCGGCGGCATCATCACCTCCGAGACGGCGGAGCTGGTGCGCGATATCGTCCGGCGCCTCGGCATCCCCTCCACGGCGACGCTCCTGGGTCTCGGGGCCATCCCCGCCGGCGAGCCCGGCTACACCTCCTTTGCGGGCATGCACGGCTCCTACGCATCGAACATGGCCATCCAGGAGTGCGATCTGCTGCTGTGCGTCGGCATGCGCTTCAGCGACCGGGTGACGGGCAAGGTCAGCGCCTTTGCCCCCCATGCAAAGGTGGTTCACTTCGAGATTGACTCCGCTGAGGTGGGCAAGAACGTCCGGGCGGATATCCCGGTCCTCGGCGACCTTCGCTGGTCGCTCCCCCTCCTGAAGGAGCGGGTGGAGGCCCTGCCGGAAAATACGGCGGAGCGGTTCGCGGACTGGCGGGCCCATGTGGCGAAGATGCACGAGGAGGTGCCCTTCGGCTGGAAAGAGGAGGGGGACGCCATCAAGCCCGGCGCCCTCATCCGGAAGGTTTCGGAGACCATGAAGGGCGCCATCGCCGTGACGGACGTGGGCCAGCATCAGATGTGGGCGGCCCAGTTCTTTGACGTGGAGGAGCCCCGCCACTTCCTGACCTCTGGCGGCCAGGGCACCATGGGCTACGGACTCCCTGCCGCCATGGGGGCGAAGGTGGCCTGTCCGGAAAGCGAGGTCGTCCTTTTCTCCGGCGACGGCAGCATCATGATGAACTGCCAGGAGTTCGCCACCATCGCGGACAACGACATCGACGTGAAGGTCCTCGTGCTCCACAACCATATCCTGGGCATGGTGGGCCAGTGGCAGCGCCTTTTCTACAACCACCACTACTCCGCCTCGGAGCTCAAGGGCAAGACGGATCTCGTGAAGCTGGCGGAGGCCATGGGCGTCAAGGGCTACCGCCTGACGAAGCGGGAGGAGCTCGACAGCCGTCTGCCGGAGATCCTCCGGGAGAAGGGGCCGATCCTCATCGATGTGTTGATCCCGGAGGAGGAGGATGTGCTCCCCATGGTGCCGGGTGGAAAGCGTCTTGACCAGATGGTCCTGGGAGGGCTGAAGAAATGATCCAGAAATATCTCCTCGCCGTGCTCGTCGACAACAAGCCCGGCGTCCTTACCCATGTGTCGGGCCTCATCAGCCGCCGCGCCTTCAACATCGAGAGCATCTCGGCAGGCTACACGGAGGACCCGGACGTCACCCGCATCAACATCGTCGTCTCCGTGGAGTCGGAGGCGGAGCTCGACCAGGTGGTGAGCCAGCTCGGCAAGCTCATCGACGTCATCAAGATCGTGAACCTGAGCCGGGTGCCCTCCATCGAGCGGGAGCTGGTGCTCATCAAGGTGGCCTCCACGAAGGAGACCCGGGCCGATATCGCCACGGTGGTCGACATTTTCCGGGCCAATATCGTGGACGTGCATCCAGAGGATGTGGTCATTGAGCTCACGGGCAACCAGGGGAAAATCGACAGCTTCTGCCAGGTGCTGGAGGAGTACGGCATCATCGAGATTGCCAGGACCGGCGCCATCGCCCTTTCCCGCGGGCCCATCCCCGTGAAGAGAATGTAAGCTGCCTCCTCGGAGTGGGTGGATTTGCCGGAGAACGAAGGAAACGCCAAGGATTTTCTCATTGACAAAGATTCGCGATTTCGGTATAATAAACATAAATCCAATCATAAAGAGGAGGAGAATCCTATGTTCCAGAAGACTGATTTTTGGATCGGCCTCGCTGTCGGCGCGGTCGCAGGCATTTTCGGCTATCGCTTCATGCAGGAGCGCGAGCAGCAGATGGCGGCTCTCCAGCCGGCACCCGCAGGCGAGATTCCTCTCGCTGAGCTTCAGCGCCAGAAGGAAGAGCTCGAAGACCTCATCGCTGCGCAGGAAGCAAAGAAGAACTGAGGAAAAGGGGACTGCTTCACGGCAGTCCCTTTTTTAAGGAGAAAGTATTGAGAATGAGTTTATTTGACAAGCTGCAAGTTCCGACGACGACACTGGATTTCTTCATACGCACGGTGGAGGTTCATTCGTACCTCCCGGGAAGGGTGCGCCTCTACAGCAAGAAGATGGTGGGGGACACGGCCCTGGAGGAGACGGTGCGCCAGAAGCTCCTGGCGTTCGCAGAGCTCGATGAGGTCACGACGAGCGCAGTCACAGGCTCGATTCTCATAAAGTACGACCCGGAGGTGCTGCGAAAGAATGCAGAGCTCCGCAAGGTCGAGGAATACATCATCGCCCACGCAAAAAATCGTTGAAGACGCAAGGCAGGATATATCCCGTCCTTCAGCCGATTGACATCTCTCTCGCAGACTCCCCCTTGCCCTTTGGGCGTTCCCCCTCTAGAGGGGGACGAGGCTGGACTCACCAGGTCGCAATGGGATGATACGTCAGTGAAAGCTCTCCCTTGCATCGCGAGTGTTCCTGCTCTAGAAGGGGACGAGGTGGACTCAGCAGCTTGGCAATGGGAGATATGATGGAGGAAACAGACAGGCTGCAGGAATTCACGAGCAGTTACAATCCATTGCGAGCGTGGGAGTCCTGCCTGCCTCCCTCTAGAGGGAGGTGGCACGCCAAAGGCGTGACGGAGGGAGTCTTGCTGCTGGACGTGACTTGTTTCAGCCCGTCCAGCAGCCCGCTGACATCCGTCTCGCAGACTCCCCCCTTGCCCTTCGGGCGTTCCCCCTCGAGAGGGGGACGAGGCTAAACTCGTCAGGTCGCAATGAACCGGCAAGATAGATGAATCCGGAAAAGCGCGGGGTAGGGAGTTCGACATCGATAAAATATCCATAAATGTAGGGGAGGAAAGTTTATGTCTTATGTATCTGGCTTTATGATGGGAGCAGCCATCGGCAAGGGGATTCGCCAGTTTTTGGGCGGCTCGAATGGGGCTCGTCCCTATGGGGCGCAGCCTCGGCCCGCTGCAGCGGCTCCTGCCGCAGGCACGCAAGTGCAGCCCTTTGCGCTCGTCGCCTCCACGCCGGGGCGGCGGCGCTATCGGGCACATCGCATTCGCCCGGAGCTGGCGCTCCTGCTGGAGGAGCGGCTCAGCCGCCTGCCGTACCTTTCCTCCGTCCAGGTCAGCGCCGCCTCCGGCAGCATCTTCGTGACCTTTGACGAGAAGGACGCGGCGAAGGTCACGGCCCTCATGGCGGATCTCGGGACCCGGCTCTTCGCCCGCTCCCATGTCCATAGCCACAGGGACATCGTGGACGAGTCCCATGCAGGGGCCCTCACCCGCAGCGTCCGCGGCGCGGGCCGGGCGGCCAGCCATTGGCTGAAGAAGAACACGGGTGGCGCCCTCGACATGAACATGCTCGTGGCCATTCTTTTCGCTGTCCGCGGCCTCCAGAAGATCATGACCTCGCCCGCGCCCACGGGAGCCCAGCTCCTGTGGTGGGCACTTTCCCTTGTGAGAGGATGGCGTACCGTATGACAAAGAACGTATATAGCCGCTACAATATCGCCCTGGGGGCAAAGCTCCCCCGGGAGGAGCGGGCACGTCTCGCGGCGCTCCTTCGCTGCTACCGAAATATCCGGGCCGTCACCGTGGCGGAGTCCTCCGTCGCCATCTGGTACCGGGGCTCCATCCCCATCCAGGAGATCCAGGCCCGCCTTATCCGCACGGTGAAGCGGCTGAAGGAGGAGGCGGTGACCCCCGCCGAGCACCTGGCCGAGTACCGCCGGGATGCCCTTTTCTCCCTGGCGAGCTTTGCCGCCATCGAGATTCTCCGCCGCACGTCGCCCCAGCTCTTTATGAGCATGAAGGTGGTCCGGAGCCTTCTCGTTCTCGGCATCGCCCGGAACTTCATCAAGAACGGCGTCCAGGGCATGGTGGAGGACGGCCGGCCCAATGCGGACACACTGACAGCCACGGCCGTCATCGCCTCCGTTCTCGCCGGAAAGCCCGAGTCCAGCCTGACGCTGCTCGCCATATCGAACGGCGCCGAGATGCTCACGAGCTACGCGGCCGAGAGGGCCCGCACCCATATCTCCGGCCTCCTTTCCCTCGACCAGCGCTACGTCTGGCTCGTGGAGGGGGAGACGGAGCGGAAGGTCCCCATTGAAGAGGTCAAGGCCGGCGACGTCATCGCCGCCCACATGGGCGAGAAAATCGTCATCGACGGCCACGTCCTCTCCGGCGACGCCGCCATCAACCAGGCCTCCATCACCGGCGAGTCGAACCCGGCCATGAAGCACGCGGGCTCCCCCGTCTATGCGGGCTCCGTGGTGGAGGCGGGCAGCCTCGTCATCCAGGTGGAGAAGGTGGGCAGCGACACGAGCCTCGCCCACATCGTCCACCTCGTGGAGGAGGCCCAGACCCGAAAGGCCCCGGTCCAGAACTTCGCCGACCAGATGGCGAACTTCCTCGTGCCCGTCTCCTTCATCGGCGCCGCCATCGTCTACGGTGCCACGCGGGACTGGCAGCGGGTGCTCAATCTCCTCTTTATCGACTTCTCCTGCGGCCTGAAGCTCTCCACAGCCACGGCCATCTCCGCCGCCATCGGCGCCGCCGCAAAGCGGGGTATCCTCGTGAAGGGCGGCAACTACATCGAGGCCCTGGCCGAGACGGATACGGTCGTCCTTGACAAGACCGGCACGCTGACCATCGGCGTGCCCCAGATCTCCTTCGTGCGCACGGCTCCGGGCGTCACGGAAAAGGAGGCCGTGCTCCTCGCCGCCTCGGCGGAGATGCACTCCGTCCATCCCCTCGCCGTCGCCATCCAGAAATACGTGAAGGAGCAGGGCTGGGAGACGCCGCACCACAAGAGCTCCGAGACCATCGTGGCCCGGGGCATGCAGGCAGAGGTGCCTGACTTCGAGGGCTATCGGGGCGGCACTGTCCGGGTGGGCAGCCAGAAATTCCTGACGGAGAACAGAGTCCACATGGATGAAACGCTCCTGACGGGCCTCACGGGCAAGAGCATCCTCTACGTAGCCCGGGACGGGGAGCTCATCGGCGTCATCGGCATCGAGGACCCGGTCCGGCCGAAGATGAAGAAGACCCTCAATCAGATGCGCCGCTATGGCATCGACGAGATCGTCATGCTCACCGGCGACAGCAAGGAGGTGGCAAAGGAAGTGGCTGCCACCATGGACATCGACGCCTACCACGCGGAGATTCTCCCCGAGGACAAGAGCGACTACGTGAACAAGCTCAAGCAGCGGGGCACCGTCATGATGGTGGGCGACGGCATCAACGACGCCCCGGCCCTGGCCTTCGCCGATGTGGGCGTCTCCCTGGGCGGCCGCCAGACGGACATCGCCGCCGAGTCCTCCGCCGTCACCATTCACTCCGAGGATCCGGCCCGCCTCATGGAGGCCTTGACCCTGGGTCGCCGCACCATGCATCTGGTGCACCAGAACTTCATGGCCACCATCCTCGTCAATAGCTCCGCCATGCTCCTGGGGGCCCTCGGCATCATCACCCCCGTCTGGGCTGCCGTCATCCACAACTCCGCAACGCTGGCCGTGGTCCTCAATAGCTGTCGCGTCCTCACCCCGCCCAAGGTCGGCTTCGCCCGCCGGAAGAGGTAGGAGAAAATAGCTGGAGGGAAATTCGGCGGATATCGCTGCTGCCAGCATCAAGACTCCCTCCGTCACGCTGCGCGTGCCACCTCCCTCTAGAGGGAGGCAAGCAAGCTTCCTGCGTTCGTAATGGATTGTAACGGCTCCCGGACTCCTGCAGCCTTTCTGCTCCCTCCGCCGTATCTTTCTATTGCCAAGCGTCTGAGCCTAACCTCGTCCCCCTCCCGAGGGGGAACGCCCGCAGGGCAAGGGGGAGTCTGCGAGAAAGCTGATACGCGGCTTGCCTGACGGGCGAACAGCCTGTCTGCCCGCAATGCCGTGCCGCTCTGTTGCAAGCCCTTGAGTCTTGCCTCGTCCCCCTCTCGAGGGGGAATGCCCGAAGGGTCAGGGGGAGTCTGCGAGAAAGATGTCACCGGGCTGGTGGACGGACGCAGAGCTGTTCACCAGCTCCAGCAGGAAAAGTATTAGCAAGAAAGAGGATATTTTCCTCCTGCGTCGAATATAAACAAATTGAACAGAAATAAATGCCCGCAACTGGCGCGTCGGATGCGCCTCGGGGCTATATTTGGCAAGGAGTGAAAGAAAATGGCGAAAATGAAGAACTGCCCCATGTGCGGCAGGATATTCGTCCCCATGGGCAACGCGAAATACTGCCCGGACTGCCAGGACAAGATGCGCGAGAAAGAGGCGGAGGTCGTCAACTACGTTCGCGACAACCCCAAGTGCAAGGTCGCTGAGCTCATCGAGGCCACCGGCGCTCCCGAGAGCATGATCAAGCGCCTCATCCGCGAGGGCCGCTTCGAGCAGGTCGGCGTCCAGATGAGCTATCCCTGCGAGAAATGCGGCAAGCCCATCTACACCGG
>CAMCRT010000085.1 GCA_945877355.1 uncultured Mitsuokella sp.
GCATGGAAGCGCTCCTTCATGACCTTTGCCCAGATGCGACGGGAAGCGCGGAACTTCGCGACCTCCTCGAGGACGTTGTTGTGGGCATTCCAGAAGAAGGAGAGACGACCAGCGAAATCGTCGATGTGAAGGCCTGCCTCGATGGCGGCGTTGCAGTAGGCGATGCCGTCGGCAATCGTGAAGGCGATTTCCTGGGCAGCCGTGGAGCCAGCCTCACGGATGTGATAGCCGGAAATGGAAATGGTATTCCACTTCGGAACATTCTTGGAGCAATACTCGAAGATATTCGTGATGAGGCGCATGGACGGACGCGGCGGGAAGATGTAGGTACCGCGAGCCGCATACTCCTTCAGGATATCGTTCTGGATCGTGCCGCGAAGCTCCGAAGCGGGGACGCCCTGCTTCTCTGCCACAGCGATGTACATCGCGAGAAGGACGGAAGCCGGAGCGTTGATCGTCATGGACGTGGAGACCTTGCCCAGGTTGATCTGATCGAAGAGCGTCTCCATATCAGCAAGGGAGTCGATGGCGACACCGACCTTGCCGACCTCGCCCTCTGCGATCGGATCCGTGGAATCGTAGCCGATCTGGGTCGGAAGGTCGAAGGCGCAGGAAAGGCCCGTGGCACCGTTCTCAATCAGCATGCGATAGCGCTTGTTGGACTCCTCCGCCGTGGAGAAGCCTGCGTACATGCGCATCGTCCAGAAGCGGCCACGATACATGGTCGGCTGCACGCCGCGGGTGTAGGGATAGACGCCCGGGAAGCTGATCTCATCCGCATAGTCCGTATCCTTGATGTCGATCGGCGTGTAGAGACGCTTTGCCGGCAGATGCGGACGCTCGGGGAATCTTGCGATAGCCTTCTCGACGCTGGCTTCGTATTTTTCGAGCTCAGCCTGGATCTTCTCATTGCTCATGATGAAAATTCCTCCTACTTTTTCATTCTTATATATATTTGGGAGCTCTTGCTCTCTCTATTCGGGAGAGCAGGAGCTCTCGTCTTATCGAGTCAGGAATTGCACGCTATTATTTTTTCATGGTACCCGTCTCAAGGAAGCGCTCATGGAAGGAAAGAGCCTCCTCGAGGATATGCGGCGTATGGGCATGCTTCGTCTGCTCCACGGCACGGTTAAAGTAGTCGAGGAGCATCGGACGATAGTCCGGATGGGAGCAGTTGTTGATGATCTCAAGAGCACGCTCCCGCGGTGCGAGGCCGCGAAGATCTGCGACGCCCTGCTCCGTGATGATGATGTCCACGTCGTGCTCCGTGTGGTCCACATGGGAGCAGAAGGGAACGACGGAGGAAATCTTGCCGTCCTTCGCCGTCGACGGGGTGTAGAAAATCGTCAGGTATGCGTTGCGGGCAAAGTCGCCGGAGCCGCCGATACCATTCATCATCTTCGTGCCAGCGATATGGGTGGAGTTGACGTTGCCGTAGATATCCACCTCGATGGCCGTGTTCATGGCGATGACGCCGAGACGACGGACGACCTCCGGGTTGTTGGAAATCTCTTCCGGGCGGATGAGGAGGTGCTTCTTGTACTTCTTCACGTCCTTGTAGAAGCGGTCGAGGCCCTCAGGGCTCGGGGAGAAGGCCGTGCCAGAGGCGAAGTTCAGCTTGCCGGCATCGATGAGGTCGAGCATAGCGTCCTGGATGACCTCGGTGTAGACCGTGAGATCCGTCATGTCGGAGTCCACGAAGCCTGCGAGCACGGCGTTTGCCACGTTGCCGACACCGGACTGCAGCGGCAGCAGGTTCTTCGGCATACGGCCTGCAGCGATTTCCTTGTTGAGGAAGTCGAGGGTGTGCTTTGCCATCTTCTTGGAGTTCTCATCGATGGCGGAAAGGGAACGGGTATGATCCTTGATGTCGCAGGGGACGATGTAGAGGATCTTGTCCGGCGTGCAGGGGATGTAGGGCGTGCCGATGCGGTCGTCAGCCTTCACGATGGGAATCGGGAGGCGGTTCGGCGGATCGAGAGGCACATAGACGTCATGCATGCCCTCGAGATCCAGAGGCTGGGAGACATTGACCTCGACGATGACCTTCTTCGCCTGCTGGACGTAGGACGGCGTATTGCCGAGGGACGTGGTCGGGATGAGATTGCCTTCCTCCGTGATGGCGCAGGCCTCGACGACGGCCACATCGATATCGCCGAGATACCCATAGCGGCCGAGCTGAGCGGACTCGGAAAGATGAAGGTCGAGATAGTCGACAGTGCCATCGTTGATCTCGCTGCGAAGGATCTTGTCCGTCTGATAGGGCAGACGCTTCTTGATGCCATGGACGGCAGCGAGAGTGTCATCGAGCTCCGGGCCCGTGGAAGCACCCGTCCACACGTTGATGGTGAAGGGCTCCTTCTTCATGCGCTCTGCGAGGGCAAGAGGTACGGCCTTTGCATAGGCGGAAGCCGTGAAGCCGCTCATGGCGACGTTCATGCCCTCCTTGAAGTAGGTCGCTGCTTCTTCAGCCGAGACAATCTTGGACTGAAGGGCCTTGTTTCGCACGCGATCGGTAATGTCAATCATCGAAAATCCTCCTCATTGATACCAGACGTCCTGGATAATCAATCCAATTGGTATGGCGAGACACCCTGCACTTTATCATAACAGATATGCTATGATAAAGCATGTAGTCAATAACCATTGGTTATTCTACTACTATATCTCGCTTATACCCACCGCTTAAGAATAACACGAAAAAAGCGCACCGTCAATATTATAGCGGTAGCGCTTTTCGATTTCTTAAATATTTTTGAATACGTGGGAACTATGTACAAAAATCCCTCGGATTTTCAGGGATGGGTCATGTGAAAGGAAAGGGCGGAAAGGCCTATGGAAAGGTCCTCATTGATGATGTGCAGGCCCCGAGGGACCGTCAGGCTCACGGGGGCAAAATTCCAGATTCCCTTTACGCCTGCCCCCACGAGGGCATCTGCCACCTGCTGGGCAAAGACCGCCGGGACGGCGATGACGCCGATATCCACCTGCCGCTCCTGCACCACGGCGGGAAGGTTCTTCACATCGTCCACCTTCAGATGATTCACCGTCCCCCCTATGACGCTCTCATCGGCATCGAAGAGCGCCACAAGATTGAACCCCAGGGAGGAGACATTCTGATAGTTCGCAAGAGCCGCCCCCAGGTGGCCCATACCTACGATGGCGATGTTCCAGTGGCGATCCAGCCCCAGAATCGTGCTGACATTGTGCTTGAGCTCGTTGACGAAGTAGCCCACCCCCTTCTTGCCGAACTGGCCGAAGGAGGCCAGATCCTTTCGGATCTGCTCCGGCGTGATGCCGAGGCGGCGGCCCAGCTCGTCGCTGGAGATGATGTCGCTGCCCTCCTCCTGCACCAGGCGGAGCGTCCGGTAGTAAAGCGGCAGACGATCAATCGTCGCCTTTGAGATGGCTCCCTGATACTTCACGATCTACATCCTTCCCTTTCGTTTTTCCATCCTGCTTTTGCGGGCTTTCCCTGCGCTTCGCCTTCTTCTTTTTGCCCTTGGGGTTCTCTTTCGCCTTCGGCTGCTGAGACTGTCCGCTTTTCTTGAGCTGCTCCACGTCCTTGGAAATCGTCTTTGCCTTCGAGGACTTTTGGGGCGCAGCAGCTTTTTCCTCTGCTGTTGCCTTTTGTGCGCCCTTGCTGGGCTCTTTTCCAGAGCCTCCGTCCTTTTGGCTCTGCTTCTCCTCCGGCTTCTTTTCCTTCACCAGCACGGCTTTCTCCGCCGTTTCAGTTTTCCCAGCCCCCTCAGACTTCTCAGGCTCCTTAGGAGCGTCGGCTGCTGCCGTATCTTCGCCTGCCTTCGATGCCTCATCGGCGTCGCCGTCTTTTTTCGTCTCCTCAGAGGCAGGCTCCGCCTCTTTTTCCGTCGTCTCTTCTTCCGCCGTCTCCTGCATATTCTCCGCCATCTCTTCCTCCTCTACAGCGTAGGTCTGGAGGACGCCGGTGACGGCCAGGAAGAACCACAGCAGCATGGATGTGGGAATATTAAAGAGCAGGTCATCCGTGATGCCATTTAGGGCCACGGACACGAGGACGAGTGCGAGGCCCAGGCGCAGGCCCGCGAAGAAGCGGCTGTCTGACCAGCTCAGAAGATCCTGGAAAATGGCCTGCACATGGATGGCATCCTCCACATCCTCCTCCAGCTCCTCGGCAATGTCCTGGGGCTCCTCTGCCTGAGGCTCCAGCGCCTGCTCCTCTGCCGGGAAGGCAAAGCGCATGCGGCAGAGCTCCACGAGGGAGCCGAAGAAGAACCAGAAGAAGGCGATGGCTCCTGCAAGGCCGATCTCTGCCATGTAGTTCAGGTAGATATTATGGGCATGGACGATGAGCACGTCCGCCCCCTGCAGGTAGAAGTCATACTCTGGGTAGACCTTGAAGAACATGCCCCAGCCGATGCCAAGGAAGGGATGATCCTGGATCATCTGGATGGTGCTCTCCCAGAAGGCGAGGCGCATCTCCGTGGAGGTATCCATTTTCGTAAAGATGGAAAGCAGCCTGTCCGTGAGCACGGGATCCACGAGAAGGAGCAGCCCGCCCAGCACGAGGAAGGCAACGAGGACCCGCCAGTCTCGGAGGAGCCCATAGACGGCGACGATCACCGCGATGACAAGCATGGCGCCCCGGGCATAGGTCATGGCAAGGCAGGCGAGGAGCGCCAGGAAGAAGACGCCCAGCGCCACCCGCTTGCGCCGCGTGTCTGCCTTGACGAAGAAGGCAAAGACGAGGCAGATGGCCGCGTCCAGGAAGCCCGCCAGAATATTAGGGTTCTCCCAGGTGGAGAACACCCGCCGCCGGAGCTCCGGGAAGGCGTCGCCATCCACCCATTTCATATCCGCCGTATCGATGCCGAAGGTGAACTGCCAGAAGCCATAGAGCACCACGAGCACCGTGGAGGCAGCAAGGGCCCCCAGCACAAGCCGCAGCTCCCGAGGCGTCCGGAGGACCTGCCCCGCCAGGATATAGGTCAGCACGTAGGCTCCCACAAGATTGTAGTAGTTGTAGAAGCTAAAGGCCTTGTCCGGCGCCACGAGAATGGAGGCCGCCGCCAGCAGCACGAAGAGAATGGCAGGAAGGTCAAGCGGCAGCGCCCGAAAGCGGAAGTCCTCATCGAAGCGGCGCCGGGCCAGGAGCCCTACCGCCCCCAGCAGCATGGCGATTGTCGCCAGCGGAGGCGAAAGCGGCAGCAAGAAGATCTCGGCGATGAGCGCCCAAAGGGTGAGGTTCCGCGAATAGCGGGTATACCGCGCCTTCTTCAGAATCCGCCGCTGCTCTAAAATATCCTCCTTCGTCATATAATCCCTCCTTTCATCTCATCAAGCAAAGTTACCTGTCTATAGTTACTTCCCTTTCGCCCGCGCCAGAAGAATCGTCCGCACGGCGCCGATCAGATAGAGGGAGCCGCAGATGATGAGCTGGCGGCCAGTCTCTCTTGCCTTGGAAAGTGCCAAGGAAAGCGCCTTTGAGAAGTCCTCCTCTGCTACGACGTGCTCCGTCACCTCCCGCACATGGGCAGAGAGATCCTCCACGGAGTCCGCTCGCTCTGAGTCCGGCTTTGTGACGATGACCATGTCCTCCGGGCGCAGGAGAATGTGCACCATGGGGTCGATGGCCTTGTCCGCCAGGATGCCCAAGAGATACAGCCGCTTCCCCTTCGGATAGATGTCGTCGAGGGCCACGCGAAGGGCCTCGATGCCCGCCCGATTGTGAGCGCCGTCCAGGAGGACAGTCTGCCCCTCCACCGTCAGCCGCTCGAAGCGGCCCGGCCAGGAGACGAGCTGGAGCCCCTCCTCCACCGACTTATCCGTGATGCGCTGCTCCTCGCTCTTGAGGAGGTTTGCCGTCATGATGGCGACGGCGGCATTTCGCGCCTGGTGGCTGCCCAGGAGGCTGACGCTATAGACGTGCTCCTTCTCCCCCGTGAGCTCCGAGGAAAAGGCGATGCGCTGGGCCCTGTCATTCCAGTCGAGGGTGCGGGCCGTGAAGTCCGCCCCGAAGACGAAGGTGTCGCTTGATAGCTCCTCCGCCCGGTCCCGGATAACGGCGAGAGCCTCCCCCTCCGCCGCCGTGACGACGGGGACGCCTTCCTTTATGATGCCCGCCTTATTCTCGGCGATGCTCTTGAGCGTCCCCCCCAGGCGATCTGCGTGCTCCATGGTCACATTCGTGATGACGGAGACCTCCGGGATGATGACATTCGTGGAGTCCAGGGTGCCGCCCATGCCCACCTCCATGATGGCGTACTCCACGCCGGCCTGGGAAAAGGCATAGAAAGCGAGGGCCGTGAGCATCTCGAACTGGGTCGGGTGCTCCATCTCCGCATGGACCATGCGGTCGGCAATCATCTTCATGGCCTCCATGTAGGCAGCGAAGTCCTCCTTGCCGATGGGCTCCCCATCGATGCGGATGCGCTCCGTGTAGTCCGCCAGGTGCGGCGAGCTAAAGAAGCCCGTGTGGATGCCGCTGCGACGCAGGACGCTATCGAGCATGGCAGAGACAGAGCCCTTGCCATTCGTGCCCGTCACGTGGATCGTGCGGTAGTCCTGCTCCGGGTGGCGCATGAGGGCCAGCATCTTCTGGATGCGGCGGAGCCCCGGGCGCATGCCGAATACCTTCAGGCTCTCAAGATACGCTATGGACTCCTCGTAGTTCATTTCCATCTGTCCTGCGCCCCCATCATGCGAGCTTCGCTAGGGACTCGAGGCGCTCGGCAAGGCTCTTGGCCTTCTCCTCGTAGCCCTGGAGCTTCTCCCGCTCCGCCGCCACGACGCTTCCCGGTGCCTTCTTCAGGAAGCCCTCATTGGAAAGCTTCCCCTTGAGCTTTGCGATTTCCTTTTCGAGCTTCTCCTTATCCTTCTTCGTGCGGGCCGTCTCCTTCTCCACGTCGATGAGCCCTTTGAGGGGCAGGTAGAACTTCACGCCGTCCGCGACGCCCGCCACGGCGTTCTCCGGCTCTGCCGCATCACCCGCGAGGATCGTCACCGGCTCCGCTGTGGCGAGGGCATGGAGATAGGCCTCGTTCTCCTCGAAGGTCTTCCGGAGGGCCTCGTCCCCGATGGCGAGGATGACCTCGCTCTTTTTGCCGGGAGCAGCGCCCACCTCGGCCCGGAGGTTGCGGATGCCCTTGATGGTCTCCATGATGGCGCCCATGGCCGCCTCGTCTGTCTCGGAGATTTCACTCTCCTCCGCCTGAGGCCACTGGGCCACCATGATGCTCTTGCCCTCGTGGGGCAGCTTCTGCCAAATTTCCTCCGTGAGGAAGGGCATGAAGGGATGGAGCAGCCGGAGCGTATGCTCCAGCACATAGGAGAGCACATAGAGGGCCGTGTTCCTCGCCCGCTCGTTCTCCTTGTCATAGAGGCGCGCCTTTGTGAGCTCGATATACCAGTCGCAGAACTCATTCCAGATAAACTCATAGATGAGGCGCCCCGCCTCCCCCAGCTCAAAGCTCTCCAGGCAGGCAGTGACCTCCTTCGCCGTCTTTGCATAGCGGGAGAGAATCCACCGGTCCGCCAGGGTGTAGTCTCCCTCTGCCGGGCGGAAGGAGTGGTCGAAGCCCTCGAGATTCATAAGCATGTAGCGGGAGGCATTCCAGATCTTGTTGGCGAAGTTCCGGGCGCTCTCCACCCGCTCCCAGTAGAAGCGCATATCGTTGCCCGGCGTATTGCCCGTGATGAGCATGAAGCGCAGGGTATCCGCGCCGTACTTTTCGATGACCTCCACCGGGTCGATGCCGTTGCCGAGGGACTTTGACATTTTGCGGCCCTGGCTGTCCCGCACGAGGCCGTGAATGAAGACGTGGCGGAAGGGCACGTCCTTGCCAAAGGCCAGGCCCATCATGACCATGCGGGCCACCCAGAAGAAGATGATGTCGTAGCCCGTCACAAGGGTCGCCGTGGGATAGAACTGCTTGAGATCCGCCGTTTCCTCCGGCCAGCCAAGGGTCTCAAAGGGCCAGAGGCCGGAGCTGAACCAGGTGTCGAGCACGTCCTCGTCCTGATGGATGTGCTTGCTGCCGCAGTGGGGGCAGACGGTGAGATCCTCTCGGGAGACGCTGGTCTCGCCGCAGTCGTCGCAGTACCAGGCAGGAATGCGATGGCCCCACCAGAGCTGGCGGGAAATGCACCAATCCCGGATATTTTCCAGCCAGTTTTCGTAGATTTTCGTAAAGCGGCCCGGAACGAACTCGATGCGGCCATCCCGCACCGCCTCGATGGCGGGCTTAGCCAGGCTCTCCATCTTCACGAACCACTGCTTTGAGACGAGGGGCTCGATGGTGGAGTGGCAGCGGGAGCAATGGCCCACAGCGTGCTCATGGTCCTCCACGGAGACGAGGACGCCCAGGTCCTCCAGCTCCTTTACGAGCTGCTTCCGGCACTCGTACCGGTCGAGGCCAGCGTACTTGCCGGCTCCCTCGCCCATGGTGCCGTCGTTCTCGATGACCTTGATTTCCTCCAGGTGATGGCGGCGGCCCATCTCAAAGTCGTTGGGGTCGTGGGCCGGCGTCACCTTGACGGCGCCGGTGCCGAATTCCCGATCCACGTACTCGTCCGCAAAGAGCGGAATGCGGCGGTTCACGATGGGGAGAATGAGCGTCTTGCCCACCAGATCCTTATACCGCTCGTCGTCCGGGTGGACAGCCACGCCCGTGTCGCCGAACATGGTCTCCGGGCGCGTCGTGGCGATTTCCACGTAGCGGCCTTCCTCCCCCTCGACGGCGTAGCGCAGATGCCAGAGGTGACCCTGCTCGGTCTCATGCTCCACCTCGATGTCGGAGATGGCCGTGTTGCAGGAGGGGCACCAGTTCGTGATGCGGGTACCCTGGTAGATGAGCCCCTGCTCATAGAGGGACACAAAGACCTCCCGCACGGCGCGGCTGCAGCCCTCGTCCATGGTGAACCGCTCCCGATCCCAGTCGAGGGAGGAGCCCAGGGAGCGGAGCTGCGACATGATGCGGCTGCCAAACTTCTCCTTCCAGTCCCAGACACGCTCCAGGAACTTCTCCCGGCCCAAGGCGTATCGGTCCGTCCCCTCCTCCCGGAGGGCAGCCTCCACCTTCGCCTGGGTAGCGATGCCCGCATGGTCACAGCCGGGGATCCAGACCGTATTGTCCCCCTTCATGCGATGGTAGCGGATGAGGATATCCTGAAGGGTATTGTCAAGGGCATGGCCCATGTGGAGCTGCCCCGTCACATTCGGTGGCGGGATGACCATGCTGTAGGGCGTGCGCTTGGGGTCCGCCTCCTGATGAAAGAGCCCCTCGCTCTCCCAGTAGCCATACCATTTCTTCTCAAAGGACTGGGGATCATAGACCTTTGGGATATTCGTTTCTTCTGCCATCATGTTCCTCCTATTTTTCCAAGCGGCGCCCATCCCGCGCCTTTTCATCAAAGCTACACGCGCAACCGTCCACTTCGTGGGCATTGTGCGCCGCCCTTACACGAAACCAACCAATCAGTCTGCGCCTATCGGCTTGACTTCTTGGGGTTTCCCAGTAAATGAAAAATCCCCCGTCCAAAAGGACGAGGGCGCAGCTCTCGTGGTACCACCAATCTTCACTCCCAAGGGGAGCCTCAAGCGTTAACGCCGCCAACGTCTGCGCCTTCACGCAAAAGCTCCGAAGCGACCTTCGCCAGCCCTCCAAAAGCCTCGCACCACCCGGCTTCTCTCTGCATAAAGGAAACTAGCTACTCCTCTTCCTCATCGCCTGTCTTATATGCTCTATCATGTTATCACAGAGACAAAGGAAAAGCAACGGAAAACTAGACGTTCCTTTCGACTTTTATGAATTTCTTCTTAAAATCCTTCACTTTATGCTTCCTTCAAGGTCAAAGAACATCCCATGGCACCTAGATAGCGAAGAATCGTCTCGATTGTGCCCCCATTCCCCTTCTCCAAACGACTGATTGCCTGCTGCGAAAGTCCGGAACGCTCGCTGATATCCTTCTGGGTCAGTGCACTTGCCTTGCGGCGGTCAATGAGCTCCTGCTTGAATGCCATCTCTGCCAAAAAAAGCTGGTGCTGGCGCATGAGCTCTGGATCCCCCTGCATAAGCTCTTCTATCTTTTTCTTTTCTTCCTCAGCATCGCTTTTCACTAGCATAGTGGCTTTTCACCCTTTTTTGCTTATTCGACTTAGTGTAAAATAATACTCGGTGGGGTTGCAATAAGATAGTGTAAAATCTTGTGTGTAAACGCTGGTCAAGGTATAGCAAAAGAGACCAA
>CAMCRT010000086.1 GCA_945877355.1 uncultured Mitsuokella sp.
ACACGGCCGTCTCCGCCCACGAGGCTGGCGGCATCACCCAGCACATCGGCGCCTACCAGGTCATGGCAAATGGCAAGAAGATCGTCTTCCTCGACACGCCGGGCCATGAGGCCTTCACCGCCATGCGTGCCCGCGGCGCCCAGATCACGGATATCGCCATCCTCGTCGTCGCAGCGGACGACGGCGTTATGCCCCAGACCATCGAGGCCATCCACCATGCGAAGAACGCGGATGTGCCCATCATCGTCGCCATCAACAAGATCGACAAGCCCGGCGCGAACCCCGAGCGCGTGAAGCAGGAGCTCATGGAGCACGGCCTCGTCCCGGAGGAATACGGCGGAGATACCATCATGGTCCCCGTCTCGGCAAAGAAGCAGATCGGCATCGAGGACCTCCTGGAGATGGTCCTCCTCGTGGCCGAGGTTAAGGAGCTCAAGGCGAACCCGAACCGGGATGCCCGGGGCGTCATCATCGAGGCGAAGCTGGACAAGGGCCGCGGTCCGGTGGCAACGGTCCTCGTGCAGAATGGTACGCTTCGCATCGGCGACTCCATCGTCGTGGGTACCACCTACGGCAAGGTCCGCGCCATGATCAACGACCGGGGCGAAAACGTCAAGAAGGCTGGCCCCTCCATGCCAGTGGAGATTCTCGGCCTCAATGACGTGCCGGAGGCAGGCGATATCCTCGCCGTCCTCGACGAGAAGCAGGCCCGCTCCATTGCAGAGGCCCGCGTCGAGCGTCAGCGCAACCAGCTCATCAAGTCGAAAAAGGTCTCCCTCGATGCCCTCTTCCAGCAGATCCAGGAAGGCGATATCAAGGATCTCAACATCGTCGTCAAGGCAGACGTGCAGGGCTCCGTCGAGGCGCTCACGAGTGCACTCCTTGCCCTCAACAAGAACGACGAGGTCCGGGTGGCTATCGTCCACTCCGGTGTCGGCAACGTCTCCGAGTCGGATGTCATGCTGGCCTCCGCGTCGAACGCCCTCATCATCGCCTTCAACGTGCGCCCCGATGCCAATGCCCGTCGCCTGGCGGATACGGAGAACATCGACATCCGCACCTACAGCGTCATCTACGATGCGCTGAACGATGTGAAGGACGCCATGAGCGGCCTCCTGGCACCGAAGTACAAGGAAGTCGTCATCGGCCATGTGGAGATCCGCCAGGTCATGAAGTTCTCCAAGGCCCTCGTCGCCGGCTCCTACGTGCTGGACGGCAAGATTACGAACAACGCGAAGATCCGCATTCTCCGGGACGACAAGGAGATCTTCGACGGCGAGATCGACTCCCTGCGCCGCTTCAAGGACGAGGTCAAGGAAGTGGCTGCTGGCTACGAGTGCGGTATCTCCATCGTGGACTTCACTGGCTTCCAGGAGGGCGATATCATCGAGCCCTACATCATGGAAGAAATCGCGACGGACATCACCGAGGCCAACAAGGCTGCGGCAAAGCGTCACGAGGAAGAAGCAAAAGCAAAGGCAGAAGCCGCCGCCAAGCAGGCGATGGAGAAAGCCGAGGCTGAGCAGGAATAAGAATAAAGGAAACGCCGCACTACGGGGCGTTTCCTTTCTGTGTACATAAAGAAATCTTTGGGAGGTGTAGTATATGAGTCAGCTGCGTGTGGAAAAGGTCCAGGAGCTCATGAAGCAGGAGATTTCGGAAATCATCCTGCGGGAGCTCAAGGACCCCCGCATAGGCTTTGTGACAGTCACATCCGTGGCCTGCACGGGGGATCTTCGGGAAGCGAAGGTTTATGTCAGCATCATGGGGAGCGAGGAGCAGGTCAAAAACACCTGGGCAGGCCTCATGAGCTCCCTCGGCTTTATCCGCCGGGAGGTGGGAAAACACATCCGCCTGCGCTTTACGCCGGAGCTTCACTTTGAGCTCGACAAGTCCCTCGACTACAGCGCACATATCCAGGAGCTGCTGCTGCAGGTGGAGCGGGAGGAAAAGGAGGCAGGCCATGACGCGTGAATATACACTGGAAGAAATCGCAGAGGTCCTCAGGGAGGCAAAGAGCTTTGTCCTGACGGGCCACGAGAATCCCGACGGGGACTGCACCGGATCAACCCTGGGCCTTGCCCATATCCTTCGCAGCCAGGGGAAGGAGGCAACGGTCATCATCGATGACAAGTTGCCCCGGTTCCTTTCCTTCCTGCCGGGAGCCGAGGGCATCCGTCGGGCAGAGGAGCCTATGGAGGCAGATGTGCTCCTCGTCCTCGATACGGTGCCGACCCGCATCGGCCGGGTGCTGGAGCAGGTGAAGGCAAAGAAAACCATCAATATTGACCATCATGAGACGAATGATGGAAGCCACATGGATCATCACATCGAGCCCCAGGCTGCCGCCACGGCAGAGGTCATCTACAAGCTTGTAAAGACCATGGGCGTGCCCTTCACAAAGGATGCTGCCATGTGCCTCTACACGGGTCTTGCCACGGACACGGGCTATTTCCGCTATGCCAATACGACCCCCTTCACCATGCGGGCAGGGGCGGATCTCATCGAGGCGGGGGCCGTACCCCATATCGTCTCGGAGGCGGTGGACGAGCGGCCCTACCAGACGGTGGTGGATCTCGCCGCGGCGCTGAGTCGCATGGAGTGCTTTGCCGGCGGCAAGGCCTGCGGCATCTTCCTCGATGCACCCACTGTTGCCAAAATGGAGACGACGGAGGGCTTCATCGACAGCATCCGCATCATCGAGGGCGTTGATATCGCTGTTGTCCTGAAGATGAAGGAGGAGAACCTCTGCCGCGTCAGCATGCGCTCCAAGCGTGCGAATGTCACGGCCATCGCCACCCAGTTCGAGGGGGGCGGCCACGAGCATGCAGCGGGCTGCACCCTCCACATGGGCTATGAGGATGCGAAGAAAACCATAAAGGAAGCTATCACCCGCGCTCTGGAGGCGCAGGCATGACAGGGTTCTTGAATCTCTTGAAGCCTCCTGGCATGAGTTCCCACGATATGATCAGCGCGGCGCGCCGGGCCCTCGGCGTGAAGCGCATCGGCCATGCAGGGACGCTGGACCCGGCGGCAGCGGGGGTGCTCCCGGTGGCCGTCGGTCAGGCCGCGAGGCTCCTGGAGTATCTGGAGCTGGCGGACAAGTCCTACCGGGCGGAGGTACTCTTCGGCGTCGCGACGGATAGCGGTGACGACACGGGGAATATCCTTGCCAGGGGAGAGGACAGCGTCCCGGAGAAGGCTACCCTCCGCGAGACACTCGCCTCTCTGACGGGAGAGCAGGAGCAGACGCCGCCTGCCCACTCCGCCGTGAAGATAAACGGCCGGCGGGCCTATGATCTGGTGCGTAGCGGGGAGAAGGTGAATATTCCCTCACGCCGCGTACACATCAAGGATATCCGCCTCGTCTGCAAGAGGGAGCATTCCATCGTCATCGACGTGGACTGCTCCAAGGGAACGTATATCCGCAGCCTCATCATCACCCTGGGCGAGAGGCTCGGACTTCTCACGACCATGGGCTTTCTTCTGCGCACTCGCGTCGGTGATTTTTCCATCGAGGAGGCCATGACGCTGGAGGAGCTGGCTGCTAGGGGAGAGGCAAGTCTATTGCCACCGGAGACCATGCTAAGCCACATGAATCGCTACAACATCATGGCGAGCCGCAGGAAGGCCTTTTGCAACGGCCTGGCGACAGGCGTGCGGGACATCAGTGAGGAGGGAACTTACTGTGTCTTTTCCGACGGCGCCTTCCTCGGCATCGGCAGGTATTCAGGAAAATCGGGAGAGCTGACCCCCGTGAAGGTCATACAGCAGGAGGCGGGAGCATGAAGATCTATACGAAGTGGACGGATCTTCGCGAGAGCGCACCGAATCTATCCGTCGCCCTCGGCATGTTCGATGGGGTTCATCGGGGGCACCAGAGCATCATCAACCGCGCGGTGGAGCTCGTCCAGCAGACCGGGGGAAAGAGCGCCGTCTTTACATTTCGCAATCACCCATTATCCGTCCTGGCGCCCGCATCCATGCCGCCACAGATCGGCGACACGCGCCTAAAGGAAATGCTCATAGAGCGCCTCGGCGTGGACATCCTCGTCTGCCTGCCCTTCACAAAGGAGCTCGCCAGGGAAAAGCCCGAGGACTTCCTGGCACTGCTCCAGCGATATCTCGCGCCGCGCCATGTGGTGACAGGACCGAACTTCACATTTGGCAGCAAGGGGAAGGGCACCCAGCGGATGCTGCTGCGAGTCGGTCCCGACTACGGCTTTGAGGCGGAGATATGCCCAGCTATCCAGGAGGAGGGGAGCCCTGTGAGCAGCACCCGTATCCGTCAGCTCCTGGCGGAGGGGAAGCTTACGGAGGCAAATCTATTCCTGGGCTATCCCTTTACCTTCGTGGGCTTCGTCATCCATGGGGATAGAAGAGGCCGTACTCTGGGCTTTCCCACGGCAAACCTTGCCATCCCTGATGCCCGGGTCATGCTGCCAAACGGGGTCTATGCGGCGGAGGCGGTGACGGAGGGGAAACGATACCGGGCTCTTGTCAATATCGGTACGAATCCCACATTCCCAGGCTGCAATCATCGCATGGAAGTCAATCTCCAGGATTTTTCCGGGGATCTTTATGACAAGCTCTTGGAGGTGCGTTTTCTCGCAATGCTCCGGGAGGAGAAAAAATTCGCCTCCGTTGACGATCTCGTCCATCAGATGCACCGGGATAAGGAGAATGCGAAAAAATACTGGCGCTAATGCCTTTACAAGGGCGAATCGACTATGCTATACTACCAGAGGTGCCTCGGCTCGGATTGCGACACTCCGACGTATTCTTAGCCGCTGGCGTATCAAGAATTTCTAGGAGGAAATACAATGCTGACACAGGAAGCAAAGCAGGAAATCATGAAGAAGTATGCCGTCCATGAGGGCGACACGGGCTCCCCTGAGGTGCAGATCGCTGTCCTCACGGCTCGTATCCAGTACCTCACGGATCACCTGAAGGAGCACAAGAAGGATCACCACTCCCGCCGTGGCCTTCTGAAGATGGTCGGCCGTCGCCGCCAGTTCCTCGCATACCTCTACAAGACGGATGTCGAGCGCTATCGCGCCATCATCAGCAAGCTTGGTCTCCGTTCCACGGTTGAGCGCTAAGCCTCTTTGGAGGAATGAAAAAATTGTCCTACAGCCTGGTAGGACAATTTTTTTATGGGGAAACAAACAGGAAATTTCTTCCCTTTGTCGAATAGAAAACATGATACTATAAGGCAGATACAAGTGCAGAGGATTTAGGAGGCACAAATGGATAGTTTTGAGATGGAACTGGGCGGCCGCAGGCTCGTCATCGAGCATGGCAAAATGGCAAAGCAGGCGAATGGCGCCGTGCTCGTCCGCTATGGCGACACCGTCGTGCTCGTCACGGCAACCGCCTCGAAAGAGCCCCGGGAGGGCGTGGATTTCTTCCCGCTGACCGTGGACTATGAGGAGAAGATGTACGCGGCAGGCAAGATTCCCGGCGGCTTCATCAAGCGGGAGGGGCGCCCCTCCAGCGACGCGGTGCTCTGCGCTCGCCTCATCGATCGGCCCATCCGTCCGCTCTTCCCGAAGGGCTATCGCAACGATGTGCAGATCGTCGCCACTGTCCTCTCTGTGGAGCAGGACAATGCGCCGGAAATCGTAGCCATGATCGGCGCCTCCTGTGCCCTCTCCGTCTCCGATATCCCCTTCGAGGGGCCCATCGCTGGCGTCCGTGTCGGTCGCGTCGATGACGAATTCGTCATCAATCCCACGGAGGAGCAGCGCAAGGTCTCGACGTTGAACCTCACCGTGGCAGGTTCCCACGATGCCGTCATGATGGTGGAGGCTGGGGCCAATGAGCTCTCCGAGGACATCGTCCTCGATGCCATCCTCTTTGGACACAAGGAGATCCAGCGTCTTGTGGAGTTCCAGCAGGACATCCAGGAGAAGTGCGGCAAGGAAAAGCACATCACGAAGCTCTTCACTGTCCCCGAGGACATGGAGAAGGGCATCGAGGCGTTCGCAAAGGCACGTCTCGACACCGCCGTGCGCAATCCAGACAAGCTCGCTCGCGACGCGGATGTGGCGGATATCTCCGCCGACACCATGGAGCACTTCCTGGCCCTCTATCCCGAGATGGACAAGGAGATCGCCATGGCTTTCCACGACCTGGAGAAGTCTGTTGTGCGCCACATGATCACCCATGAGAAGATCCGCCCGGACGGACGCGGCGTGGAGGAAGTCCGCCCCGTGTCCTGCGAGGTGGGGCTCCTGCCGCGCACCCATGGCTCCGGTCTCTTTACCCGCGGCCAGACCCAGGTCCTCACGGTGACGACCCTTGGCCCTCTGAGCGATGAGCAGATCATCGACGGCCTCGCACCGGAGTGGGCAAAGCACTACATCCATCACTACAACTTCCCCGGCTACAGCGTCGGTGAGGCTCGCCCCATGCGAAGTCCGGGCCGCCGGGAGATCGGCCACGGCGCCCTCGCCGAGAGGGCCCTCGTTCCCGTCATTCCCTCCACGGAGGGTTTCCCCTATACGATCCGCCTCGTCTCCGAGATTCTGGAGTCCAATGGCTCCAGCTCCATGGGCTCCGTCTGCGGCAGCACCCTTTCCCTCATGCAGGCGGGCGTCCCCATCAAGCGCCCCGTCTCCGGCGTCGCCATGGGCCTCGTGAAGGAGGGGGATGCCTACACCATCCTGACGGACATCCAGGGCATGGAGGATGCCCTCGGCGACATGGACTTCAAGGTGGCTGGCACGGAAAAGGGCATCACCGCCATCCAGATGGATATCAAGGTGGACGGCCTCTCCCGGGACATCCTTTCCTCGGCCCTCCAGCAGGCAAAGCGCGGCCGCGCCTTCATCCTCGGCAAGATGCTCGAGTGCATCGATAAGCCCGCCGCCGACCTTTCTCCCTACGCACCGCGGGTGGAGACCATCAAGATCAAAGTGGACAAGATCCGCGACGTCATCGGTACCGGCGGCAAGGTGGTCAAGGGCATCATCGATGCCACGGGCGTCCAGATCGATATCCACGAGGACGGCAATATCTACATCTTCTCGACGGATGGCGAGGGCATGAAGAAGGCAAAGCAGATGATCGAGGACATCGTCCGCGAAGTCGAGGTGGGCGAGGTCTACACAGGCCGCGTCACCCGCATCCTGAAGTTCGGCGCCTTCGTGGAGCTCCTGCCGGGCAAGGAAGGCCTCTGCCACATCTCCCAGCTGTCAAAGCATCGTGTCGAGCAGGTGGAGGACGTGGTGAAGGTCGGCGACCAGCTCCAGGTCAAGGTCATCGAGATCGACGAAAAGGGAAGGATCAACGTAAGCCATAAGGTGTTGCTCTGATACGGAGTGCACAAGATAGCCCCCTTGGCCCCAGGATCACGGGAAAGAGATTCCTTGTGAAGCCAGGGGAGGAGAAGCTGCTTTCCGAAGAATATTCCTTCGGAAGCAGCTATCTTTTTTGAAGGGCCAAGAGCATTCAAACGGCATTCACGACTTTGTGGAGGGCAGCGCGATGGATATTCCAAAGCGAAGCGGATATAGGTCTGAGCAGGGCTTCTCCCTTGTGGAGATTGCCATTGTATTCGCCATTCTTTCTGTTTTCATCGCCCTCGTCCCGCCCAATGCAGCCCGGCTTTATCGCAGCGCCATAGTCGAGTACGAGACCCAGCGCTTTGTCAGTGAGGTGCGCTATGTGCAGAGGCTGTCCCGTACCACCGAGGAGGAAGGGGACAGAGGGCTCCCTACTGGAAAGGCGGGCGTACCGGAGCTTCGCGTCCTGGAGGGCGAGAACCAGTATGTACTAGCCTCTATCGGTGGGGCATCTCCCATGCGCTATTTGAAGACATACACCTTGCACCGGGGTGCCCAGTTGCGCCTTGTCTCTGACCATGACAGGCAGGGCCGTCCCATCAGTGTGCGATTCACGTCCGATGGGCTTGTGGATCAGGATACTTGGGGTCGATTCGCCGTTTCGTACCCAGGCTATACGTTCCATATCTTTATGGAGGGGCACCCGGATGAGGGCTCTCGGGTCATTATAGACAACGTAGGGCGCATCCGTGTCGAGCGTTCCGATACACAGAAATATAAAGCCATCACGCAATAGTCCTGGAATCCCGTGAATTGTAGCTCATAGATATGCCATTTTGTTTTAGGAGGCTGTACCCTTGCGGCTCTATCGCATTATCTTTGTAACGTTCCTTTGTATATTCTCATGTCTTCCGGCTGTCCTTGCGAAGGGGGAGCCTGTCGTCACGGCAGATGCGGCCATCCTCATCGAGGCCACCACAGGCCGGGTGATCTGGGAGAAAAATGCGGAGGAGCATCACTATCCCGCCAGTATGACAAAGATGATGACGGCAATTCTCTCGCTGGAGCGGTTGGGGCCGAACCGGGAGATCATGATATCCCCGGAGGCTGCTGCCACAGAGGACACACCTCTTGGGATCAAGGCAGGGGAGCGGCTCACAGCGGAGCAGCTTACCTACGGCATGATGATGGTCTCCGACAACGGGGCAGCCGTGGCCCTCGCCGAGGAGATGGATGGATCTGTCAAGGCCTTCGCCGAAAAGATGAATGCCAAGGCTGCCGAGATCGGCATGAAGGATACCCACTTCGCCAACCCAAATGGCCTGCCGAACAAGAACCACTATTCCACGGCCCATGACATGGCGCGGCTCGCCCAGTACGCCATGGAAAACAAGCGGTTCCAGACCATGGTGGATGAGCCCTATGGCACCATCTACTGGCGCTATCCCAGAGGCCAGTATCTCGCCGTGAAAAATACGAATGAGCTCCTGGGGGTCTACGACGGCATCACCGGCATCAAGACCGGCTGGACGAACGAGGCAGGGGGATGCCTTGCTGCCTCCGCCGAAAGGCACGGCGTGAAGCTCATCGCCGTCGTCATGCACAGCACCACGGGGAAGGATCGCTTCAGCGATGCCCGGAAAATCCTCGACTACGGCTTTGAGAACGTCAAGATGGTCCGGGGAATTGCCGCAAAGGATGCGGGCCGACTCGTCTATGTGGCAGGGGGCAAGTCCGGCGTCACCACCGCCTACCCGGTGACGGATGTGGAGTATCCCCTGGTGGGAGGCGAGGACCCATCCCACTATACTTTGTCCTACGAGGTGCCCCGCATGATGGCGGCTCCCATCGGGGACAGCCCCGTGGGCAAGCTCATCATAAATTATGATGGCAAGCCCATCGGCGCTATCGACATGAAGGCGGAAAAGGTGGAAAAGGGCTTTAGCGTGGGCTCGCTTCTCGTGAGCATATTCGGCTGGATGCTCTAGTTTCGATAAATTTAAGACTTTCTTCAGGAAATTGCCCTGTTTCCCGAGTAGAATCAGGGCGTCCAATAAAAATGCGGGAAATAACCCGCTAGTGTGTTAGGAGAGAAGAATGGATATTACCCTCATAGAGCTTGTGAAAACCATCATCCTCGGCATTGTCGAGGGCCTGACGGAGTGGCTCCCCGTCTCCTCCACGGGCCATATGATCCTCGTGGACGAGTTCATAAAGCTCGACGTGTCGAAGTCCTTCATGGACATGTTCCTGGTGGTCATCCAGCTGGGGGCCATCCTCGCCGTCGTCTGGCTGAGCTTCGAGAAGCTCAATCCCTGGTCGTCGCGGAAATCCCCCGCTGAAAAAAAGACCACCTATTCCCTGTGGGCGAAGGTCATCGTGGCCTGCCTGCCCGCCGCCGTCATCGGCCTCGCCTTCAACAAGTACATGGAGGAGCACTTCATGACGGCCCCTGTGGTGGCGACCACCCTCATATTCTATGGCATCCTCTTCATCGTTGTGGAGAACTACAACAAGCACCGTACGCCAAGGGTCACGGATATCGATACCCTGGACTACAAGACGGCCCTCATCATTGGCATCTTCCAGGTGCTCTCCCTGGTGCCGGGCACCAGCCGCAGCGGTGCCACCATCCTGGGCGGCATCCTCTTCGGTGCCAGTCGCACCGTGGCGGCGGAGTTCACCTTCTTCCTGGCCATCCCCGTCATGTTCGGCGCCAGCGCTCTGAAGATGGTGAAGTTCGGCCTCCACTACACGGGGGCGGAAATCATCATCATGCTGGTGGGCATGGTGACCGCCTTCATCGTCTCCGTGCT
>CAMCRT010000087.1 GCA_945877355.1 uncultured Mitsuokella sp.
TACCCGCTGACGGTGAAGCAGGTGCGCTCCATGAAGGCGATGCAGGAGATCTCGCCGAAGATGAAGAAGATCCAGGAGAAGTACAAGAAGGATCCCCAGGTCATGCAGCAGAAGATCGCGGCCCTCTACCAGGAGACGGGGGTCAATCCGCTCGCCGGCTGCCTGCCCCTCATCATCCAGATGCCGATCCTCATGGGCATGTACTACGCGCTGTATCATTTCGACTACCCTACGCCGGAGGCGGCAAGCTTCCTGTGGCTGCCCACCATGTCGGAGCCGGATCCCCTGTATATCCTGCCGGTGCTGTCGGCCCTCACCACGTTCCTCCAGCAGAAGCAGACCACGACGGAAATGAACCAGCAGATGAAGATCATGATGTTCGTCATGCCGCTCTTCATCGGCTGGATCTCCCTGAACTTCCCCTCGGGCCTCGTGCTGTACTGGGTCACCATGAATATCGTCCAGATCGGCCAGCAGTGGTGGATGTATCGCGGGGATGACAAGAAGAGCGCGAAGAAAAAGGAGGAAGATTGATGCCTGAGCCCATGGAATGTGAGGGTAAGACGGTAGAAGCGGCGGTCGAGGAAGCCCTCGGCCGCCTGGGAATCACCCGGGACGAGGCGGAGATCACGGTTCTCCAGAAGCCCTCCGCGGGCTTCCTCGGTCTCTTTGCAAAAAAAGCCCGGGTGCGGGTGGTAAAACGGGAAGAGGCCCCAAAGGCATTGGAGGCTCCGGCTGCGAAAGAGGGAGTCTCCGAGAAGGCAGCGGAGCGCACAGCCCAGGAAAAGCCCCTGGAGCGCACCGCTGCTGCGGAAAAAGAACAGGACGGGGCCGCCAAAGAGATGACGGCGCGATCTGTGGAAAAGACGCCGGAAAAGCCGCCTATGGTATTCACCGAGACCCAGGAAATGCAGGCGGAGAGGGCCGTGAAGTTCCTCCAGGATATCATCCACGTCATGGAGCTTGACGTCACCGTGGAGCGGAAGACGACGGCCACGGGTCTCTTCATCGCCTTGAAGGGGGAGAGCGTGGGCATCCTCATCGGAAAGCACGGCCAGACGCTGGACTCCCTGCAATACCTGACGAATCTCGCGGCGAACCGGGGCATCGACGAGGGACGCATTCGCGTCGTGGTGGATGCGGAGGACTATCGCACCCGCCGGGAAGAGACCCTCGTGCGCCTCGCCCACCATCTGGCGGAAAAGGCCTGCCGCCTGGGCCAGGAGGTCCACCTGGAGCCCATGAACCGCCACGAGCGGCGCATCATCCACACGGCGCTCCTGGAGAACCGCCGGGTCACCACCTACAGCGATGGGGAGGAGCCCCGCCGCTATGTGGTCATCGCGCCGAAGCGCCGCCGGGGACGGCGGCAGGACGCCTACGGCGAGGGCCGCAGAGGCTCCCGCTCCTTCCACCGGGAGAACGCCTTCCATCAGGAGGAGCGCGCCCCGGAGGCGCAGGAGCCCTACTACGAGCGGGGCGAGTACTGATAGCTTCGTCGTACTTGACTGAAGGCTATGCTATCACTTGTCTGCATAGGGATGTCATACAGTCCCCTTCTGGGAGGGGAGCCCGCCCGTAGAGCTCTGCGGGAGAGGCAGGTAATAGCAACCGGCTTATGCACTTCTCTAGACAACCCGTAGTCGGGCGATACGACAGTCTATAGAAGATACTTACATCGCTCGGGCTCCTTCCGGCACGCTTCGCGTGCCACCTCCCTCCCGGAGGGAGGCACTCGAAGCAGGAAGATACATTCCCCCTTGGAAGAAGGTGTTATGGGCAATCCGAAAACACCCTTTCACAAGCAGGTGGGGTTTGGGAGAAGGATATCATAGAGCTAAGGACGGGGCTGTTTTCACAGCCTCTTTTTTTGAAGAAAGGGAAACCATGGAAGATACAATAAGCGCCATTGCGACGCCCCGGGGCATGGGGGGCATCGGTGTCGTGCGCATCAGCGGGAAGGACGCGCTCCGGGTGGCGGATGCGGTCTTTTCCGCAGACTCGGGAAAGCGGCTCTCGGATACGGAGGGAGGCCGCTTCCTCCATGGGAGGATCGTGGACTCCTCCGGGGAGGAAATCGACGAGGGGTTGGCTCTCGTATTCCGCGCGCCTCGCTCCTATACGGGGGAGGACGTGGTGGAGCTCCAGTGCCACGGGGGCCAGTATGTGCTGCGCTGCGCCCTCGCCCTGACCTACTCGGCAGGGGCAAGGCCGGCGGAGCGGGGAGAGTTCACGAAGCGGGCCTTTCTCAATGGCCGCCTCGACCTCAGCCAGGCGGAGGGCGTCATGGAGGTGGTGGGCGCCAGGACACGCGGGGCGCTCACCATGGCAAACGGCCACCTCACGGGACGCTTCTCGAAGGAAATCAAGGGGCTCCGGGACGCCATCCTCGCCATGCTGGCCCACATCGAGGCGAATATCGACTTCCCCGAGGATGAGGTGGACGATGTCATCGCCTACGATCTGGAGAAGAATATCCACGGAGTCCGGATGAAGATTACGGACATGATGAGAACGGCGGACGCGGGCCGGGTGCTCCGGGATGGGCTGCCGACAGCCATCATCGGCAAGCCGAATGTGGGGAAATCCAGCCTCATGAATGCCTTCCTACGGGAGGAGCGGGCCATCGTGACGGATATCCCGGGGACGACCCGGGATGCCATCGAGGAGGTGGCGGATGTGGGGGGCGTGCCCCTCTGCATCGTGGACACGGCGGGCATCCGGGCTGGGGCGGACACGGTGGAGCGCCTCGGCATCGAGAGGTCCCGGGAGTATGCCCAGAAGGCATCCCTCGTGCTCATGCTCTTCGATGGCTCGCGTCCGCTCGACGCGGAGGACGAGGAGATCCTCACCATCGCAAAGGAGCGGGAGGAGAGCGCCATGATCCTTCTAACGAAGGTGGATCTGCCGCCCCAGACGACGGCGGCGACGCTGTCCGAGTGCGCCGGGGGGCTGCCGGTGCACTCCATCTCCACGGAGACGGGAGAGGGTCTCGAGGATCTGACCATCGCCATACGGGGACGGGTCTATCGGGATGCCAGCGAGGGCGCCGAGGGGACGTTCGTGGCCACGGAGCGGGAGGCGAGGACGCTCCAGGAGGCGGACAAGCATCTGGAGGCAGCCCTCGATAGCCTCGCAGGAGCCGTGGGACTGGATTTCGTATCCATCGATTTGCGCTCGGCATGGGAGGAGCTGGGAAAGCTCACAGGAGAGGCGCTGGGGACAGAGCTCCTCGATGAAATCTTTTCCAAGTTTTGTATCGGAAAGTAACATATCCTCAAGAAAAGTCCGTTACATTCGTGTACCCCACACTCACCCGCTCAGCAAGCGACCGTGCGCTTTTCTGCCTAATTTACCGGCCTCCATCCAAAACGCACTCCGCTTCGCTCCGTTTGAACGGTGAATTCCGGCCGGGGGGGCAGAACGCGCACTTTACTCGCTTGCCTCCCTTAAAGGTTCGCTTAGGGGTACACGAATGCACGAAACGCTCGAGCATCGTTGGCAAATGACCTCTATACCAAAGCGCAAAATGTGATAGAGCATAAATGGGAATAAATCCAAACAAATCTTTATGATTCTTCTTGTCAATCGTGGTATAATCAGGATAGAAGCAAGAAGAGGTTGCTCATAAGGGAGTGAGTAATATGGCTATGGCGATAGAGCCGGTTTCGGCGGTTTCTCTGCAGCGGATCTCGCCCATCCAGCTGCAGAATAATCAGCAGGTCACGGGGACGGCGCGGGACGATCAGCGTACGCAGAATGCCCAGAGCACCCAAAATGCGCAGAATGCGCAGAATATACAGGGCGCTGGGGCGCAGAGCGGGGCGCAGGTCTCTACCGAGGCGCAGAAGGGCTTTGGGCCGGCGGCGGTCTATGAGTCCTCGGGTGAAGTGAATGCCCAGACGGCAAGCGCGACTCCGGAGGATAGTGGCACCCAGGCGATCCTCGCGGCGACGGCCCGGGATGAGGCTCGTCTTGGTGCGGCAAATGGAAGCGGAGCACAGGCTACGGACCAGGCCGGTGCAGCGCAGATAGGTCAGGCTCAGACGGGCGCAAAGAATCCGGCGACCGGCGACGTGGGAGCTGCCTCGTCCCAGACGGGGACGGCGAATTTTGTGGCCGCTACAGCCCAGGCGAATGCTAGCCGGCAGGGCGAAGCCCAGACGGCTGCGGCTCAGGTAGCGGCAAATGCCTCGAACGCAAGTGGCACGGCTGCAGCTGGCAGCGCGACCCAGAATACTAGCGCTGCGACGGGCGTGAATGGGGCGACGGGCGCCAATGGCACCGCCCAGGCAAATGGCGCGGCGCAGGACGAGAATGGAGCGGCGGCAAATACCTCGGAGAACTCCAACGCCTCCAGTGCATCGAACAGCACGGCGGCCTCCTCTGGCACTAAGTCCATGGCGGATATCCGCCTCGACAATCTCCTGGACGACCTGACGGATGAAAAGCGCCTACTCCAGGGCAAGGTCAGCATGGGGCCCGACGCGCCGAATGCGGACAAGTACAGGTCGGAGCTCAAGGACGTAAAGGAAGAGCTCGCCCAGAAGGACACAGACAGCTACCGTCGTCTCTACAACCAGATATACGCCAGCTAAGATCTCCGTGGAGGGAGATCTTGCGAGGGCTGTTTCAGGAAGGCACGCTTTGTCTTACTGAAACAGCTTTTTTTTGCACCAAAAGGGGCTGCTCCACATCTGACGATGTGAAGCAGCCCCCGTTTTGCATGTCGAAATGATACACCATGCCTCATGCCGCGTCCGGGCATGAGATTCCTCAGTGAATCGCTCTGGTTGGGGAAGGATTTTATTTTTCCTCGTCCGAAGGCCGCCACATCTTGAGGGCAGCTTTGCGGGCCTTGCTCTTTTCCTCCGGGCTGAGCTTCCAGTAATCGCCGAACTCCCCAGTCTTCAGAAGGGCTGGCTCCCAGTCTCCGTAGGTGGGATTTGGGAAAGCGATGAACCGCCGCCCGAAGTCCTTCTTATTGGCATCGATGAGGCCATTTCGCTCCTCCTGGTTCTTCTTGTAGGTGCCAAGCGGAAGATCCCCCGCGTTATCCCCCATGAAGACCACCACGTCATACTTTTCCAGCACCTTGTCAAAGCGTGGCTGCTTGTTGCTGTTGTCCGTCTTGAGAAGCAGATGCTCCGCATCCACCTGGGGGAAGCCGATTTCCTTCATGTTCTTCGCCGTTCCCTCATACTGGTCCTCCATGCTCCGGTTTGTCACATAGAAGATGGCGACGCCGAGCTTGTCAACTGCCTGTAGATATTCCGTCGCCCCGGGCATAGCCGCTGCTTTCGCCGCCTGGCACCAGGCTGTCCATTCCTTCGTGCTATAAGACCTGTCCGTACCGATGAGTCCCGATTCAAAGGCGCTGTTGCCCACCACCGTCTCATCGGCATCCAGGACGATGGCGAGGGGTTTATCCCCTGGCTTATGGTTTGCCACAGCCGCCTCGACCCGTTCCAGAGCGATGTTATAGGCCTGATAGCAAAGCTCCCGGTACTCCGCCGAGTTCTGCATCCACGCAGCTGCCATCGTCAGCTCATCATTCAGGTCTTCCTGCGTATACGCCGCATTTGCCGGCGCAGGAGCAGCCGCAAAAAAGGATACTCCGATTACAGCTGCCAAAGCGAGATTCTTCTTCTTTTTCCAAGACAACATAGCAAGCCCTTTCTTTCTGAAAATCAACCGTTTCCACAGGGCCGCCTCCCATAGGCTGCCCCCGTCCCTGACAAGGACGATAAAATCATTTCAAATTATATAGAAAAATCATAAAACAAGAAAGGCCAGTTGTCCTTATCCATTATATTTTCTACTTTATTCGGTTTGATAGAGCAATAATATTGGGATAACAATATAAAATATCAAAAGAATTGATGATAAAGGGTCATTTGGCCTTTCTATATGGGCTTTCTTACGATACCATAATAATACGCGATTCAAAAATACGAATCGAGAGAGTATTGAAGTGTGTTGTCTTCCGAGGAAAGGAGAATTCCACCTATGCGAACCAAGTTCATGCTGGCTTTGGGCGCCGCCTGTGCTATTTCCCCTGCTGCCTATGCAGCGCAAAATCCCTTTGCGGATGTCCCGAAGGAGCATTGGGCATACGATGCCGTAGAGCAGCTATCCGAGGACGGGGTCATCGAGGGCTACGGCGATGATACCTACCGCGGGGATCGCACCATCACCCGTTTCGAGATGGCGCAGCTCGTCGCCCGTGCCATGAGCAAAGAGGAGGCTGCTTCGGCCCAGGACAAAGCTTTGATTGAGAAGCTTTCCCGGGAATTTGAAGGAGAGCTCAAGAACCTCGGCCTGCGGGTGGAGCAGCTGGAAAAGAACGCGGATAAGGTCATCTGGAAGGGAAAGGTCCGTATCGACTATTCCAGCCCACGCTATGAGCATACCCCAGTCCACGGGAAAGACTACAAAAAGAATGATATTTCCACTCTTTTCCGATTCGAGCCCATGGGCATTATCAACGACCATTGGACCGTGCGCACCCGAATAAACGCCTATCTGAACTATGACACAGATACGACCACTACGCCGCAGCTCAAGCGGCTTTGGGCAGAGGGGAAATACGGGGACAATGTATACCGTATCGGACGTATTCCCGTGAATCTCGACAGTGACATCATGTTCGACACCCAATTCTCCGGCGTGCAGGTACAAGCGGGAAAGAAAACCCAGTGGATATTCAATGCAGGCAGGTTCAACCTGAATGAAGGCAACGACTATTTCCGCTATGCAAACAACAAGTCAGAGAAAGATCCCTCAAACTACTATGCAGCAGGCTTTACAGGAAATTATGGAAAGCTCTTTGTCGGTGCCGCCTATCATTACTTGACGAATTCCGCCCTTGCGTATCTCCCCGGATATGGGGCGGGCAAGGATACATTGCGGACAGCCACTGCGAAGGGCACGTATCACTTTGATAAGAACATTGCGTTCCAGGTAAATTACGGTTACAACTTTGCATCAGAGGACTACAACAATTCCTGGAGCACGGTTGTTGGCTACAAGGAATTTGAGAATTACAGCGCCAAAAACGTCGGAGAATGGGGACTCTATCTCGCCTATCGCAGCATTGGACAGAACGTGGGACCGAAGCCCACCTATACCATGGATGCGGGAACGAAGGGAATCGAGGCTGGCTTTATCTATACCATCATGCCGAACACATTTTTCCAGCTCAAGGCGGCCCGGGGCAAGACGCTCATTGGAAACGATGACTACAGCGAATATTTTGCACGATTCGAATTCCATTATTAAGCAAAATAGCATGTACAAGGAGGAAATGCCATGCGATTTTCCACTGCTCTGAAAGCAGCCATTCTGGCGTGCTTCGTTGCCTGTACGGCAGGGACGGCCCTCGCCGCGCCGGCAGAGGATAGCGTCACCGTCACCATTCTGGGCTCCAGCGATGTCCACGGGCATTTTCTCCCCTGGGACTACGCCAGCGATACGGAGGATCTCTCCGGCAGCTTTGCACAAATCAGCACCGTCGTAAAGGAGATTCGCCAAGAGAATCCCAACACCATCCTTCTGGACTGTGGCGACACGATCCAGGACAACAGCGTCGAGCAATTCAACGGGGCTCCCGTCCATCCCATGGTGGCCGCCATGAACGCTATGGGCTATGATGCCTGGGAGATGGGCAATCACGAGTTTAATTTTGGACTGCCTGTTCTCGCCCATGTCACAGCGCCCTTCAAGGGCACCCTCCTCTGCGGCAACGTATACCACAGGGATGGCAGCCGCTATCTGCCGGCTTCCACCCTTGTGACAAGGGCTGGCATCCACATCGGCATCATCGGGATGGATACGCCGATGATCGCGGAGTTCGAAAGGGACTCCGGCAACCTCAAGGATATGGATGTCCGCAATCCTCGTCTGGAGGTGATCCAGGAAATCCAGAATCTCCAGGGGAAAGCGGATGTCCTCATCGGGCTCTTTCACATGGGGCTGCCAAATGAAAACAACATAGCCGATACGGGGGTCAAGGACATCGCCATGGCATGCCCGGAGCTCTCTGTAATTATCGCAGGCCACATGCATCAAAACATCCCCAGCGAGACAGTGAACGGTGTTCTTATCTCCGAGCCTGGTCGTTATGGACGCGCACTTACTCGCATCGACCTGGTTTTTTCCAAAAAGGATGGGCGCTATATCCTTCAGGAGAAAAAGGCGACCACCATCCCCATGGCAGGTGTCCGTCCGGATCTTGAGCTGGAAAAGCTCCTGGCCCCTTACCATGCCAAGGCGCGTGCTGCTGCAAATGAGGAAATCGGCACCGTTGTTGGCGGCAATATGGTTCCGGAAAACGAGCTGCCCGGTGTATCCCCCGTCCAGCTCCATGACACGCCCCTAACGAGCTTCTTTAACGATGTACAGCTCCATTACAGCAATGCGGATGTGGTCTCCATCATCATCAGCCGGGATAACCCCAGGCTTGACGCAGGCCCAATCCGGCGGAAGGACATCGCTTTCAACTACGAATATACCGGCGGAGAGACGACTGTCTATGAAGTTGCCGGCCGTGACCTGAAGGCTTATATGGAATGGGCGGCTGACTACTTCAATCAGATGAAGGAGGGGGATGTCACCCCCAGCTATAACCCGGTACGCCGCGCCTCCAAGTACAGCACGAATGACATATTCGGAGGAGTCTCCTATAGCATCGATCTGCGTGAGCCAAGCGGACAGCGCATCAAAAACCTCACCCTCAAAAAGACAGGCGCACCAATCAAGGACAGCGACATCATTCGCCTCGGCATGAACTCCTATCGCATGAACCAGCTGGTTGCAAAGGGCGGGATTTTCGAGGGACGCACATTTAAGCCGGTGTGGTCCTCCATCACGGCCTTCGGCGAGGAGCAAGGCACTATCCGCAACATGTCCATCCGCTACATCAAGGAGGTATGCAAGGGAGAGGTTCTTGTAAAGCCGGAAAATTCCTGGACGACCACAGGATATGATGTGAATTCCCCAGAATTTAAGGCAGCAGCGGAAGGGCTTCAGACTGGCATGCTGAAGCTGCACAACAGTAAAGATGGCAAGGCAACAAATATTGCATCCATCACGCGGGAGGAATTGAAGGGGCAATAACAAACTTTCTTTCATTGCAGGGCAGCCTCCACTCCGGGAAGCCGCAAAAATATATAGAAGCCAAAAGGGAAGACGGTGGCTGTGCCTACATACAGCCTTCATCTTCCCTTTCTTTTGTCTCTATCCTGGCTGTTTCCACATACGTGCCTTTCCATTGCCAAGCGGGAGAGATTGTCTCGTCCTTCTTCCGAGGGGAGTCACTGCTGGGCCAGGGGCATCTGCGAGAGAGGTGTTGTATGCATGAGGGATGGATATAAATTTAACGAAAACAGAATAAAATTCACAGAATTCTTCAAACGGGTACTGCTATACTTGTGGAGAAATTTATTCTCAGTTTATTCATTTGGAGGATTTTATGAAGAAGCATTGGAAACGCGTGGGACTTTCTCTTTTTGTGGCGGGGGCTTTGGCGGGTGGTGTGCTGCCCGCTGACCTTGCGCAGGCGGCGACTGTGGCGGTGGAGGCGCAGCAGGAGGGGCTCTCTAGCGTCACCTCCCTGGCGGAGGTCTATGGCGACGGCGCGGAGACGGCCGGGGCGGCGCTCCTCTATCCGAAGGATATCGACGGGTCAAAGCTCAAGACCACGGACTTCTCCGTGCCGGGTAAGACCATCACGGGGGTCTATACGAATGACCGGGCGGAGCTCACGGATAGGAGCGTGCCGGGGCGCTATGTCATCCTGACCTTCCAGCACGTGGCAAGCACCCCCACTTCTCAGAGCAAGCACCCGCGGACGCAGCAGGAGGGGGACGAGAAGCAGAAGCAGGAGCAGAGCCAGTCGAAGGACGCCCCTATGTAGTGACTGCTAAATAACTGATAATTTTTATTTTAAAGGGTTTATTCAGGT
>CAMCRT010000088.1 GCA_945877355.1 uncultured Mitsuokella sp.
ACCCGCGTCCAGACGGCCATCGAGATGCGCCAGGTGGCAGAGCCCTATATCCGCCGCAAGGCCATCCGCCACATGGAGAAGGGGCGCGTCGTCATCTTCGGCGCCGGCACGGGCAATCCCTATTTCTCCACGGATACGACGGCAGCCCTCCGCGCGGCGGAGATCGAGGCGGATGTCATCCTCATGGCAAAAAAGGGCACGGACGGCATCTACGACTCCGATCCCAATAAGAACAGCAACGCGAAAAAATATGACACATTGACGTATATCGAGATTCTCAACAAGGGCCTGGCTGTCATGGATACGACGGCCACGAGCCTCTGCATGGACAACAAGATCCCCCTCGTGGTCTTCAACATCGACGACCATGAGAACATTGTCCGGGCAGCCCTCGGCGAGGAAATCGGCACGATTGTAGGAGGAGAACAGTAATATGGTAAAAGACATACTCGCATCCCACGAAGAACGCATGAAGAAGGCAATCGACGCCCTGAAGCATGAGTATGCTTCCCTTCGTGCAGGGCGTGCGACACCGTCGCTCCTCGACAAGGTCATGGTGGACTACTATGGCGCGCCGACGCCGGTGAGCCAGGTGGCGAAGGTCACGGTGCCCGAGGCCCGCATGATCGTCATCCAGCCCTGGGAAAAGACCATCCTCCACGAGATCGAGGTGGCCATCATGAAATCGGATCTCGGCCTCTCGCCGAACTCCGACGGCACGGTCATCCGCCTCGCCATCCCGGCCCTCACCCAGGAGCGCCGCCAGGAAATCGTCAAGACGGTGGGCAAGAAGGCAGAGGAGGCAAAGGTCGCCCTCAGGAATCTCCGCCGGGACGGCAACGATGCCATCAAGAAGCTGGAAAAGTCCAAGGAGATCACCGAGGACGACTCGAAGCGGGGCCAGGAGTCCATGCAGAAGCTCATCGATAAATACGTGAAGCTCGTGGACCAGACGAAGGACGCGAAGGAAAAAGAGGTCATGGAGGTCTGATGCTTCCAGATATTCTCGCTAGGACGCGGGAGGAGGCCGAGCAGCTTTTGCGCGAGGCTGGCCTCTCCTATGAGGTCGAGCTCACCCGGCCCACGCGTCATTTCTTCAAGACGGACGAGGCGCGCCTCTGCGTCGTCCGGGTGCGCGAGCAGGGGGATTCCCTTCTCGTGACCCTTGCAGCAAAGCAATGTCCGCATTCTGATTTTCAGGCAGACTGACAAGTCGTTTGCGTGCATATATAAATTTCATAGAGAGGGAGGTGAAACAAATGGCATACAAGATTGGCGACGATTGCATTTCCTGCGGCGCTTGCGCAGCTTCTTGCCCGGTTGAGGCAATCAGCGAGGGCAGCGAGCACTATGAAATCGATCCGGAGAAGTGCGTTGACTGCGGCACCTGCGCAGCCGGCTGCCCTGTTTCCGCGATTTCCGCTCCCTGACATATTTCGCTTGGGAGAGCAATGAGCAAATGGGATGAGAACCCGCCAAATATCTGGTGGGTTCTCGTTCTATTGTATGGAGAATTTCCGGCAGCACTGTCTGCCGTTTGATAGGGGAAGGGCGTTTATGTGGAAAAAAATCTTTGGTGGGGAAAAGCCCTTTGAAATACCGAAGCGCGACAGTGCCCTTTTCAAGCATATTGATTGGGAAAAGCGCCCCCGCCACGTGGCAGTCATCATGGACGGCAATGGCCGCTGGGCAAAGGGGAAGGGGCTCATGCGCACGGCGGGCCACACGGCCGGTGTAAAGGTCCTCAAAAATATCCTGAAGACGGCCATCGGCCTGCGCCTGGAGGCGCTCACGGTCTATGCCTTCTCCACGGAGAACTGGCGGCGGCCCCGCCCTGAGGTGGACTTCCTCATGAAGCTCTTTTCCGACTACCTCATGAAGGAGCTCCGGGAAATGCACGAGGATAATGTGCGCATCCACTTCCTGGGCCGCATGGAGGGGCTCCCGAAAACGCTCCAGCAGCAAATGCGGGAGGCGGAGGCCCTCATGAAGGACAATACGGGCGTCGTCTTCAATGTCGCCGTGAACTATGGCGGTCAGGATGAGCTCCTCCGGGTCGCGAAGTCCATCGCAAGGGCTGCGGCGGCAGGGAAGCTCACGGAGGCGGAGGTGGACGAGGCCCTCATCGAATCTCGCCTCGACACGGCACCCTGCTCGCCGGTGGACCTCCTTATCCGCACCAGCGGCGACCAGCGCATCTCGAATTTCTTGCTGTGGCAGACGGCCTACGCGGAGTTCTACTTCACGGAGAAGAGCTGGCCGGAGTTTATGCCGCAGGACTTCGTCAAGGCCATCGAGGCCTATGAGGAGCGGGACCGTCGCTTCGGCGGTGTCTCCGAGGGAGACGCGGCGGAGACGGATACGGACAAGAGTTAAGACAGGAGGCTATCTTGCTTACGAGAATCATCACAGGCGTCATCGGCATCGCCCTTGCCGCCTGCATCATCCAGTACGGCGGCGCGGTCTTTGCCGCCTTTGCACTCCTGCTGTCGCTGCTGGCCTACTTCGAGTATGTGCGGGCCTTCCAGGCGAATGGACACAATGTGCTCCTCATCACGGGGCTCATCGCCCTCCTTCTCGTCTGGGGTTGCGGCTGGCTCGGCAACAGTGACGAGCTGGTGGCGGTCACCATGGGTGTGACGCTCGTCATGCTGCTCTTTTCCGTCTTTCGCCATGGCAGTGTCCGCTTCGTGGATGCGGCGCTATCCATCGCGGGCGTCCTCTACATCGGCCTGCCCTTTGCTCACATGGTGATGCTCCGGGGCTTCTACGACGAAAAGCTCCTGATGACGCCGGTGGGGGATATGGCCTTCGGCTGTGCCATGATCTGGGTCATGTTCCTTTGCACCTGGGCCAGCGACACCTTCGCCTACTTCGTGGGGTCCGCCATCGGCAGCCACAAGCTGGCCTCCTCCATCAGCCCCAATAAGACCATCGAGGGCTTTCTGGGGTCTCTCGTGGGAACGACGGCTGTGGGGGCCGGGCTCGGCGTATTTTTCCACCTGCCGGTGCTGGAAATGGCGATTCTTGGCTTCCTCCTCGCCGTCATCGCGACGCTTGGCGACCTCGTGGAATCCGTGGCAAAGCGGGAGACGGGCATCAAGGACTCGGGGAGCATCATCCCTGGCCACGGCGGCGTATGGGACCGCTTCGACAGCTGCCTCTTTACGGCGCCCGTCGTCTACTATTTCGTGCTGTTATCCGATATTGCTATGAAGTGAGGCTATCATGAAGAAGCTTGCTGTTCTTGGCTCCACGGGCTCCATCGGCACCCAGACCCTCGATGTGGTGCGCACCCACCCGGAGCAATTTACGGTCACGGTCCTCGCAGCTGGCCACAATGATGAGCTGCTGCAGCGCCAGATCGAGGAGTTCTCTCCAGAGCTGGCCGTGCTGGCAGACGAGGAGGCCTATCAGCGCCTCCGGGCCCGCTACCACGGGAAGACGAGGCTTGCAGGCGGCCGGCAGGCCTTCATCGACTGTGCAGCCTATGAGGGCGTAGCGACCGTCGTCACCGCCATGATGGGCTTTGCCGGCCTCGAGCCCACCATGAAGGCCATCGCCGCAGGGAAGGACATCGCCCTCGCCAACAAGGAGACCCTCGTGGTGGCGGGGGAGCTCGTCACGAAGGCGGCGAAGGAGGCAGGGGTGAAGATCCTGCCCGTGGACAGCGAGCACTGTGCCTTCTTCCAGTGCCTCCAGGGAGAGCGGCTCGATACGGTGCAAAAGCTTCTCCTGACCTGCTCCGGCGGCCCCTTCCGTGGGAAGAAGACCGCAGAGCTCACGGGCGCCACAAAGGCCCAGGTGCTGGCGCACCCCACTTGGGATATGGGCGCAAAGATCACTGTGGACTCGGCGACGCTCGTCAACAAGGGGCTGGAAGTCATCGAGGCCAAGTGGCTCTACGGCGTGAGCTACGACCAGATCCAGGTGGTGGTGCACCCCCAGAGCATCGTCCACTCCATGGTGGAGTTCATCGATGGCTCCGTCATCGCGCAGCTGGGCCCCAGCGACATGCGGCTGCCCATCCAGTACGCCCTGACATATCCCGTGCGCCAGAGTGCTCCGTACCCGCGCCTTGACTTCTGGAAGCTCAAGGACCTCCACTTCGAGGAGCCGGACACGGAGACCTTCAAGGGCCTTCGCTTCGCCTACGAGGCGGGGAGAGCCGGCGGCACGGCCCCCTGCATCTTTAACGCAGCAAACGAGGTGGCTGTGGCGGCATTTCTCGCCGGCCGCATTCATTTTACAGATATCTACGATATCATAGAGCGTACGATGAACGCGCGCGATGTCTATCGCGTGCCAACCCTTGACCTGCTCTTCGAGGAAGACAAATGGGCCCGCGCCCATGCAGAGAAGCTTCTGGAGAGCCACGCATAAGCTAAGAAAGGAAATATATGGCAACCACCATTGTAGCCGCCGTCTTCGTGTTCGGCGTACTCGTCTTTATCCATGAGCTGGGCCACTTCGTCACGGCGAAGCTGACGGGCATGCGGGTCGATGAATTCGCCCTGGGCTTCGGCCCCCGCATCGTCTCCTTCCGCCGGGGGGAGACGGTTTACTCCATCCGCTGCGTCCCCTTGGGCGGCTTCAACGACATCGCCGGCATGAACAAGGAGGATAACGACGCAGGGATACGGGGCTACTGCGAGCGGCCGATTCTCTACCGCATGATCGTCATCCTCGCCGGCTCCGCCATGAACCTCATCCTGCCCATCTTCCTGTTCTTCGGCATTTACCTGGCAGCAGGCTATGCCACCCCCTCCATGGAGCCGGTGGTGGGTACCGTCATGCAGAACATGCCCGCGGAGCAGGCAGGCCTCCAGGCGGGGGACAGGATCCTCACCATTGATGGCAAGGAGGTCACCACTTGGATGGATGTGACCTCGGACCTGAAGGGAGCCGGGAACAATGCGGTCACGGTGGAAATCGACCGCAGCGGCGAAAGTCTGACGAAGACCCTGACGCCCGTCTACAACGAGAAGGAAAAGCGCACCCTCATCGGCATCACGGGAAGCGTCGTGACGTCCCAGCCCGGCGCCCTTGACTCCTTCGTCCTCGCCGTGAAGGAGACGGGTCACATCATTTACCTGATGATTGACTCCCTCATCGGCCTCATCTATCAGATGTCTAGCGATGAGCTGGCAGGCCCCATCGGCGTCGTCCAGATGACGGGACAGGTGGCGGAGAACGGCATGATTCCGCTTCTGCGCTTCATGGCCTTCCTGAGCCTGAACCTCGGCATCATCAACCTGTTCCCGATCCCCGTCCTCGACGGCGGACACTTTGCGGCCCTCTGCCTCGAGGCGCTTCGCGGCAAGCCCCTGGGGCCCAAGGCCATGGAGTACGCCCAGGGAGCAGGGCTCACGCTCCTCGTCCTCATCATGCTCTTTGCGACGAAAAACGACATCATGCGCATCTTCTTTGGAGGCTGAATCGATGTACGAACGCAAGAAAACCCGTCAGATCCACATCGGAAAAATCGCCATCGGCGGTGGGGCACCCGTCTCCGTCCAGTCCATGACGAATACGAAGACGACGGACACGGAGGCGACGGTGAAGCAGATTCGGGAGCTCACGGCAGCCGGCTGCGACATCGTGCGGCTCGCCGTGCCGGATATGGACGCGGCGAAGAATCTGGGAAATATCATCCGCCAGTCCCCCGTGCCCCTCGTGGCAGACATCCACTTTGACTACCACCTGGCCCTGGAGGCCGTGCGGCAGGGCATTTCCGCCCTCCGGCTGAACCCCGGCAATATCGGCAGCCACGACAAGGTGCGGGAGGTGGTCCATGCGGCAAAGGACGCGGGCATCCCCCTCCGTATCGGCGTCAATGCCGGGTCTCTCGACAAGAAGCTGCTGGAAAAGTACGGCGGCGTCACGGCGGAGGCCCTCGTGGAGTCTGCCCTCGAGCATGTGCGCATCCTCGAGGACCTGGACTTCTACGATATGAAGATTTCCCTGAAGGCCCATGACGTGCCCCTGACGCTGGCGGCCTATCGGCTCATGAGCGAGCGGGTGGACTATCCGCTGCATCTTGGCATCACGGAGGCGGGCACGCCGGGGACAGGCATCATCAAGTCCTCCGTGGGCATCGGCGCGCTCCTGGCCGAGGGCATCGGCGACACCATCCGCGTGTCCCTCACCGGCGACCCCACCGTGGAGGTGCGGGTGGCCAATGAGATTTTGAAATCTCTGGGGCTAAAGGAATACGGCCCGACGCTCGTGGCCTGCCCCACCTGCGGTAGGACCTGCATCAATCTACCCGCCATCGCAGCTAGGGTGGAGGAGAAGCTAAAGGGCCTCGCGGAGCCCATCGAGGTGGCCGTCATGGGCTGCGTCGTCAATGGCCCCGGCGAGGCCCGGGGCGCCGATGTGGGCATAGCAGGAGGAAAGGGCGAGGGCCTCGTCTTCCGCAAGGGTGAAATCATCCGAAAGGTACCGGAGGAAGCCCTCGTCGAGGAGCTCTTCCGGGAAATCGATGCAATATTGGAGGAACGCAAGAACAATGAGAGCAAGTAACCTGTACGCACCAACGCTGCGCAATACGCCTGCCGAGGCGGAGATCGTCAGCCACCAGCTCATGTACCGGGCTGGCTTCATCCGGAAATCCGCCGGCGGCATGTACACCTTCCTGCCGCTGGCCTGGCGCACGATCCGCAAGATCGAGCAAATCATCCGGGAGGAGATGGACGCAGCGGGCGGGCAGGAAATCATGATGCCCATCCTACAGCCCTCGGAGCTCTGGGAGGAGAGCGGCCGCTGGAGCGTCTACGGCGCCGAGATGATGCGCATCAAGGATCGCCACGGCCGGGACTTCTGCCTGGGGCCCACCCACGAGGAGATGATGACGGCCCTCGTGCGGGACGAGGTGCGCTCCTACAAGCAGCTTCCCCTGCTGCTCTACCAGATCCAGGACAAGTTCCGGGACGAGCGCCGGCCCCGCTTCGGCCTCATGCGCAGCCGGGAATTCATCATGCAGGATCTTTACTCCTTCGACAAGGATGTGGAGGCCATGAACGTATCCTACAAGAAGATGTACGATGCCTACGCGCGCATCTTCACCCGCTGCGGCCTGGCCTTCCGCCCCGTGGAGGCGGACAACGGCGCCATCGGCGGCGGCCACTCCCATGAGTTTACCGTCCTCGCGGAAAATGGCGAGTCCAGCATCGCCGTCTGCACCAAGTGCGACTATGCAGCCAGCGACGAAAAGGCAGAGCTCGCCGTCATCAAGGCCCAGGAGGAGGAGCAGCTTCCCCTCGAGAAGGTGGCGACGCCAAATACCAGCACCATCGAGGCACTGGTGGACTTCCTGAAGGTCCCTGTCGAAAAGACCATCAAGGCCGTGGCCTACCAGACGGATGCCGGTGAGCTCGTCCTCGCCTTTGTCCGGGGCGACCACGAGGTCAATGAGATAAAGGTGCTGAACGCCATCGAGGGAGCCCAGGAGCTCGCCATGGCAGAGGAGGCCCTCATCACGGCGGCTGGCGGCTGCGCTGGTTTCATGAGCCCCATCGGCATCAAGGCCGGCACGCACATCGTCGTGGATGCCACCGTCATGGAAATGTACAACGCTGTGGCCGGCGCCAACGAGAAGGATGCCCACTACAAGAACGTGAACCCGAAGCGGGACTTCACGAACGAAGGCCTCATCGTGACGGATATCCGCCTCGTGAAGGAAGGCGACCCCTGCCCCCACTGCGGCGCACCCCTCACCATGACCCGGGGCATCGAGGCGGGACAGGTCTTTACCCTCGGCACGAAGTACAGCGAGGCCATGGGAGCGAAGTTCCTGGACGAAAACGGCAAGGAGCACCCCCTCTATATGGGCTGCTACGGCATCGGCGTCGGCCGCACCATGGCGGCTGCCATCGAGCAGAACAACGACGAGGATGGCATCGTCTGGCCCCGGGCCATCGCCCCCTTCGAGGTCCTCGTCGTCGCCGTCAATGCGAAGAAGGACGACCAGCTAGCCTACGCTGAGGAAATCTACGGCGAGTGCCAGAAGGCGGGATTCGACACGCTCCTCGATGACCGCAAGGAGCGGGCTGGCGTCAAGTTCAAGGACGCCGACCTCATCGGCTATCCGCTGCGCATCACCATCGGCCCCAAGGCCGTGGAGGAGGGCGACATCGAGGTCAAGATAAGAAAGACCGGCGAAGTCCATCACTTCACACGGGAGAACTACCTCGAAGAAGTCAAAAAGCTCCTGAGCACTCTGTAATACATCACAAAAGCCTCCCGGCGGGAGGCTTTTTTTGAAAAGAGGAACCCATGAAAGCAAAAGTCCCCGTCGAAAAAGGGAAAACCTACGAAATCGAAATCCAGAGCCTCGGCACCAGCGGTGAAGGCGTCGGCCGCCACGAAGGCTTCACTGTCTTCGTCCCCGGCGCCCTGCCCGGCGAGCGCGTCCTCGCCCGCGCGACCGAGGTCAAGAAATCCTACGCCACGGCGAGCCTCCAAAAACTCCTCCAGGAAAGCCCCGACCGCACAAAGCCCCGCTGCCCCATCTACGAGGCCTGCGGCGGCTGCCAGCTCCAGCATATGACCTACGAGGGCCAGCTCCGCGTCAAGCGTCAGCAGGTGTTGGACGCCCTGACCCACATCGGCGGCTTTCCAAAGACCATCCCCGTGGAGAATACCCTGGGCGCAAAGAACCCTTGGAACTACCGCAACAAGATGCAGTTCCCCGTGGGCTTCTCCAGAGGAAGGCTCTCCATCGGCTGCTACGCAAGGGGCAGCCACGACATCATCGATACGGAGGACTGCTGCATCCAGAAAGAGGGCAACAACGACATCGTAAACGCCCTGCGGGACATCCTCCGGGAGCTTCGCATCCCCATCTACGACGAAGATCGCCATCGGGGCATCATCCGCCATATCGTCGGCCGCGTGGGGAAGGGGGGGCGCGCCATGGTCGTCCTTGTCACCGCCACGAAGGACCTCCCGAGAGAGCGGGAGCTCGTCAAGCTCATCCGCAAGCGCCTTCCCTTCGTCACGAGCATCCACCAAAATATCCAGACCTACCGCAACAACGTCATCCTGGGCCGGGAGACACGCCTCCTCTGGGGCACGCCCACCATCCTCGATACCATAGGAAATCTACAGTTCCACATCTCCCCCAGATCCTTCTTCCAGGTTAATACGGAGCAGGCCAATGTCCTCTACAGCAAGGCCCTGGAGTACGCCGACCTCCACGGGGAGGAGGTGGTCATAGACGCCTACTGCGGCACCGGCACCATCACTCTTTTCCTTGCCCAGAAAGCCCACAAGGCCTACGGCATCGAGATCGTCCGCCCCGCCATCGAGGACGCAAAGAAAAATGCCCGGGACAACAATCAGAAGAATGCAGAATTCATCGTCGGCGACGCCACAGACGTCATGCCAAGGCTCTACAAGGAGGGCATCCGTACCGAAACAATCGTGGTAGACCCCCCAAGAGCCGGCTGCACCCCCATCGTCCTAGACACCTTCGCCCGCATGAACCCCAAGAAAATCGTCTACGTCTCCTGCAACCCCGCGACCCTGGCGAGAGACATGAAGCTCCTAGCTGAAAAAGGCTACCAGCCCAAGAGAATCCAACCCATAGACATGTTTCCCCATACTTCTCACGTTGAGACAGTAGCATTGATGCAAGGGTCGAAGTGAAATAGCCGCGAAAACCCAGTAATACTGCGGCTTTCGGGCAATCAGGAAAATGTGGCATCGAGCATAGCAAACGCTTCTCGGTAACTTATCCAAGGGCAACCCGGCTCAAAAAGTGTGAGAGTTGAGTTGCCACGATAGATGTCACTATGTTGAATTGCCGAGTTAGATGTTGGGGTAGTTGTGGCTGTGAGATAGATGTTGTAAAAAGGCTTCCACACTACCATCAGAGGCGAAAAGATTTTTAAACAATATTACAT
>CAMCRT010000089.1 GCA_945877355.1 uncultured Mitsuokella sp.
GAGACGAATGGGCTCACCCCGGTATTCACCCAGGGAGACCTCACGGCGGACTACAACCATGACTTTGGCCTGAAGCTCTACGTGACGAACCCGACCCTCAAGAACTTCGCCGAGGCTGTAAAGGCTGGCGACTGGCTCAAGGGAGATACCTCCGCTTTCCCGGTAGAGGCCGAGGCCCATCTTACCTGGGAATAATCCCATAGCTTGACCAGCAGTTGATTCGTAGCTGCTATTTGGGAAAATGGATTGATTTTCCCTATGTAAAAAGCCTGCACTTTTTTTGATGTGCAGGTTTTTTGCGTGCTAACGTTTTTAGAAGGAGTAGGTTCCACCGAGAATGAAGTGGCGGCTTGGCATGGCATAGGCTCCGAGGGTGGTATACCCGATGGACTCATAGCTTTCATCCGTCAGGTTCAGGCCCTTGAGATAGAGCTTGAAGTTCTTTGTGATATGGTAGTTGATACCGAGATCCAGGGTGAGATACCGGGAGTCAGTAAAGCGCTCTGTGCTGCGCCCAGTGACATAGTTCAGATCCATATCGGCCTCCCATTTGCCTTCCGTGTAGGAAAGACCGAGATTGTAGCCATTTGGCCTTGTATTCGTGGAGAGGTAGCCCCGATTCGCATCCGTGGAATCCACAGATGCGTAGCTGTAAGCAGCACGGAGGCCCCAGCGGTTATCAAATTGATATCGGGTAGTGAGCTCGAGCCCGCGCCGATCCTCCCGATCCGTGTTGTAGTATCTTGTGCGACCATTCCAGGCCCAGTTGAGTGCATTCTTTACCTTGCTTTTATAGAGGCTGGCGGAAACACTCCATTTCGGTGAAATCTGAGTATCGGTGCCGAGGGTGATGGTCTGGGATTTTTCCTGCTCCAGGTCGGGATTTCCTACCATATAAAGGGAATTGGCATAGCGCATCTTCAGCGTTGGATTGTTGACGGCCTGTCCCCAGGACAGATAGGCATGTGTATTTTTTCCGAACTTCTTATTGAGGCTCACATGTGAGGCAACATTGCTGCCGAAGTCTTCATGGTGCTCGAGGCGTGAACCGAATTTCACGGAGTAGCCCTTGCCCAGCTGCCAGTCATCCTCGAAAAACAGGGCCTTCGTGGTGGCGGAGACATCGAGGGAGCCGATGTTTTCCTCGTGCATGGCATCTCGCGACCACAGAAAGCCTGCAATGAGGGTGTTGTCGTCATTCAGTGTCCAGAGCTTCTGCCCCTCGAAGGTGTTGCGGGTGAGCTTATGGGTGTAGGGGGAAGGGGCAGTGGCTGTATCAAATGGGCTGTCGGCAGTGGATTCGTTCCGATAGAATCGCAGAAAGGTGCCTTCTCCATCCTTCTCCGATCCGAACATATAGGTCACACCGTACATGGTTTCCGCGGTATCATATCGGGAGGTGTAGTAGGGAGTGCCCGTCCGAGGATCTTTCAGCAGGATGCCAAATCCATCCCGGCTCTCGTGACGGCTGAAATCAAGACGCAGCCGGTCATCTCCCATGATGTGGTCAAAAGCCACATCATAGTCCCGATGGCGGATATCGCTGTTCTGAAAGGTTCTCTTTTCGCCATAGGCGTTCTTGTAGTCGTAGTCATGTCGCCGCTCGTTGGCGATGCCAACGCGGAGGGCGTTCTTTTCATCGCCGCCGCTGACATTGATTCCTTGCCGGTTTTCTCCCCAGGTGCCGAATTGCAGATTTGCCGTACCGGTGATCTTGCCCTTTTTTGGCCGCTTTGTGATGATATTGATGACGCCAGAGACAGCTCGTTCCCCATAGAGGGAGGAGTTGGGACCACGGACGATTTCGATGCGACTGACATCGCCGATGGCAACTTGGTCCACATTCACCGCATTATCATCGCCGCTGACCATCAGGTGGTCCCAGTTCACCTTCTTACCATCTACCATGACGAGGACACGGGAGTCACCATTGAGGATGGGGTAGGCAGCAAACCCCTTTTGAACCACATTCACATTGGCACCCTTCAGGGCATCGGACACGCTCTTGTAGTTGCCCCGCTCGATTTCCTGCTGGGTGATGAGGGTGACATTGGCAGGGATGTCGCTGATGCGTGCCTTCGTGCGATTGGCCGTGACGACCACCTCTCCCGCATCGTATACATCGTAGGCACCACTGGTGTCAGTGGTGCTGGAGGGATCCTCTGCATAGGCTGTAGAGGCAGCGAGAGTGCCTAGGAGAAGGGTGGCAAGCAGTTTCTTTTTCATGTCTTTCCTTTCTTGGACTTATTCCTTTGCAAGGTCATCCAGACCGTTGGTGATTATTTCAAGCGCCGTGATACAGCGCCCGTTTCCATTGTTGATATCGGAGTAGTCGACGACGATGATATGATTTTCGCGGATAGCCCACATATTTTTTAGATTTGGGTCATTTTGTAGTTCCGCACGCGCCTCCTCCTTTGTCTCTGCCTTCGCATTGACGTAGAGGATGACATCCGGGGCGAAGCCCAGGACGCGCTCTGGCCCTACAGCACGCATTTGGTGAGAGATGAGGTTATCTGCACCTGCGCTTCTCGCTATGTCATTGATGAGATAGGTCGGCCCATACATGCTATACAGGCTGTTGCCATGGGCCTGAAGAATAATGGCAGTGAATCGGTGCCCACGCGCTGCAGCGCGATTTTCTGCAGCTCTTTGACGGCTTCGAAGGCCCTCGGCGTACTCGGCAGCTCTTTCTTCAACGCCGAATATATGCCCCATGTCCTCGATAAAAGGATAGATGGTGGACTCGAGGGTAGGCCTGCCGCGGCGCACGGTGGCGGGGACGATGTAGCCGTGGATGCCACGCTCCGCATAGTCATAGACATCACCGATTCCTTCGGGGGTGAAGTGGTGGGACCAGCCGATGATGAAATCCGGAGAAGCGGCGAGAACCTCTTCGCGGCTCGGCAGATACGGAGCAGCGAGAAGGGGGAGGGCCTCATAAGCAGCAGCGTAGGAGGACGGTTCCTTGCCGTAGGGGCGAACTGTCCCTGCGATACGATTGGCAAGGTCTAGATCGATGAGGAGCTCCGTCGCACCGGGGTAGGTAACGAGTACGCGACAGGGGGCCTCCTGCATGGAGAATGTGGCATGTCCACCATCGCCTGTCGCCGTGGTATAGGAGATGCCTCCTGTTTCCTGCGGCAGTTTCCAGCCGTGACCGTCCGTCAGGGAGAAAAAGAGCAGCATGGTGGAAAAGAAGAGGAGAGGGAACAGGATGAGAGGCGGGCGCTTCATAGGGCAGACTCCGTGCGATAGTCAACGAGTGGAAGTCCCGTAGAATCCATTCCCACATGGGCGTGGACGCCATATGTCGTCAAGAGCATTTCCTCCGTGATGACTTCTCTTGGCGTACCTTCGCGTTCCAGGCGCCCGTCGCGCAGCACGAGGAGGCGGTCTGCATACATGGCAGCAAGATTGATATCGTGAAGTGCGGCAATCACGCCGATTTTGAGGGCGCGGACGAGGGCGAGGAGCTCCAGCTGATACTTGATATCCAGGTGATTCGTGGGCTCATCGAGGATGAGGAGCTCCGGCTGTTGCACGAGGCAGCGGGCCAACATGACGCGCTGTTGCTCGCCGCCGGAAAGGCTGTTGAAGCTGCGATTTCTTGCCTCGGCCATTCCCGTCATTTCCAAGGCCTCTAGGGCAAGTGATGTATCTTCCTCCGTATCCTCCTCGAAGTTTTCCTTATAGGGGGTGCGCCCCATGAGAGCGATTTCGAGAACGCTGAAGTCAAAGTCGACGGTGTGAAACTGCCCCATGACGGCGATTTTCTGGGCAGCCGTGCGCAGGGGGATTTCTGCCAGGGGGGTGCTATCCATCTCGATGGAGCCTTCTTGGATGGGGTGGACCCGGTAGAGGTGCTTAAGAAGTGTCGACTTTCCGCAGCCGTTCGGCCCGAGAAGGGCGAGGAATCTGTCTCCCGGAAGTCTTGTGGTGATGCCCTGCAGGATTTCTCGACCATCTATGGAAAAGTGCAGGTTCTGAATGGTGATTTCTCTCATTTTCCATTTCCTCCGAAACCCTTGCCACCGAAAAGTAGCTTTAGGAATAGGGGCGCGCCGATGAGGGCTGTGATGATGCCGATGGGCAGATCCCCTGCCGGCAATAGCGTCCGCGCCAAAAGATCGGATAGGGTCAGGAATATGGCACCAGAGAAAATGGCGGCAGGGAGAAGGCGGCGATGAGAGGCACCGGTAAAGGCGCGTACAGCGTGAGGTACCACGAGCCCCACAAAGCCGATGATGCCGCAGGTCGCCACAAGAATTCCCGTGAGAAGTGCCAAGAGCACCATGAAGATGCGGCGCTTCCTGGCGGCATCGATGCCCAGGGTGACCGCAAGCTCCTCCCCCAGCAGAAGCACATCGAGGGTACGAGTCTGAGAGAGAAAATAGACGATGAGAGCTGTCACGATGGCGATGGGGAGGGCGAGGCTCCTCCATTTTGCATCTGCAAGGGAGCCCATGGTCCAAAAGGCCGCCGATTGCATCCCCTCCGCATCTGCTGCTATGTAGACGATAAAGTTCGTCAGAGCGATACAGAGGGCACTGATGGCGGCACCGGCGAGCACAAGCTTCACCGTGGAGATGCGCCGTCCGCTCCCAGCGAGCAGTAGCACGGCAGCCGTTGCCAGAACTGCACCGAGAAAGGCGAAGCCTGAGACGCCAAAGGGAAGGCTCCCCGTCCCCAGAAGGATGGCAAGGGTGGCACCGACAGAGGCGCCGGAAGCAATCCCCAGGAGAAAGGGCTCTGCCAAGGGGTTCTGGACGCTTGCCTGCATGACGACACCGGCGAGGGCGAGCCCGGCACCGGTAGCTGCCGCCAGCACGGCGCGAGGCACGCGCAAGGACCAGATGATATCTGTCATGGCAGGGTCGACTGACGAGGGCGTATCGGCGATCTGGGAAAAAAGGACTGAGAGCACATCGCCTGCAGGTATGGAGATGCTTCCCAAAGAGATGGAAAGCAGGATGCTCAGCGCAAGTAGGATGGAAAGCAGGGGCGAGGAAAATAAAAGAGTGCGGATTTGCAAGAAGGGCTCCTTTGACGAATCTGTGGTTTATACAATGGTTTGTACAAAGAGGGGATGAACGATAGATTAATATATTGAAAATCATTCGCATTATATAAAAACACGTTGTGGAAGTCAAGAAAAAATTGCAGAAGGTTGCCTGGAAGACAGTTTGCAGAAAGTTGTCTATAGGATAAAGGTTTATAAAGAATATTTGAATCATCGAAGGTTCTCCTTTGCGATTTTTCTATCTTGCAATTTTTGGGGGAACAGGCGATAATAGTAGGAAAGTGTTATTCGGGAGGGGTTTGATGAAGCGCGTATTTTTCCTGTGCCTGGCCATCCTTGTCCTCTGCCTGCCCATGGTGGCGCAGGCGGCGGATTTTGGCGACCGCACGAAGGATATGGCGGAGGTCACAGGGGTGCGCATCGGCGATGGTGTCGATAAGACGCGCATCGTCGTCGATGTGGACAAAAAGGTCACGTTCAAGCAGATGATTCTTTCAAATCCTGATCGTGTCGTGGTCGATATCCCGAATGCCTGGATATCCCCAAAGGCGAAGCTCACGAAAAGCGTGGACTCCCGCTTCGTGGGAAAGGTGCGGGTGGCCCAGTTTGACCCCACCACGGTGCGCATCGTCGTGGAGACGAAGGTGGGGAAGAACAACTACAAGGTCTTCAAGCTCGACGGGGGTGAGAAGCCTGGCCGCGTCGTGCTGGACTTCGGCAATCTCGGCCCGGACACCACGAATACGACCATCGCGCTTCCTGACGTGAAAAAGCCCACGACGAAGCCCGCGACGAAGCCGGCTGCAAAGCCAGCCACGAAGCCCGCCGAGCAGAAGACCCCGCCGGCGGAGGAGAAGAAGACGCCGGCAGCGGAGAAAAAGCCGGAGCCCGTAACGACCCAGAAGGACGAGGATCAAAAGGGAGACGACGACCCGGATATTTCCGCCATCACGGGCATGAAGGGGAAGGTCATCACCATCGACCCCGGTCATGGCGGCAATGACTCCGGTGCCATCGGGCCCACGGGTATCATGGAAAAGAGCGTGACGCTGCGCATCGCCAAGGAGCTGGTGCAGCTCCTGCGGGCAGAGGGTGCGACGGTCTACATGACCCGCACGGGGGATACGGAGGTCGCGGCGAATGGCGCCAACGCCACGGATATCGAGGAGCTCCAGGCCCGCTGCGATGTGGCGAACAGCCACAACTCCGACATCTTTGTCTCCATCCACATGGATTCCTTCTCCAGCGGAGAGGCCCACGGCACCACGGGCTACTACTATACGAAGGGATCGAAGAACTCGGAGAGGCTGGCGGATAAGATTCGCCAGGGGGTCATCGACCAGATCGGCACCAGTAGCCGCGGCACCCAGGGGGCGAACTTCTACGTCATCAAGCACACGGACATGCCCGCGACCCTCGTGGAGGTGGCCTTCATCTCCAATCCCCAGGAGGAAAAGCTTCTCGATAGCGAGGACGGCGTGAAGAAGGCAGCCCAGGGCATTGCCGACGGCATCGCCGACTACTTCGGCTGAGCATAGAAAGGAAATCGTTGCGAATGGCAGAAAATATAGTGCAGCAGGAGTCCATGGAGGATGTTCTGAAGACGGCGATGGAGGAGCGCAAGAAGCAGCTCTACCGCCACCAGCTCCCAAAGGAGCGGACCCTGAAGAACACGCTCCTGGCCCTCACGAAGGCGGAGCTGGACGATATCCGCTACAATCTGAATCTCCAGGGCGTGAGCCAGCTCAAAAAGGCAGAGCTCGTGGAGCGCCTCGAGCCGGAGATCCTCGCCTTTGCCCGCCACTGGTTCCCCACGGTCATCGAGGAGGAGCAGGGCTGCTTCCAGCATCTTGTAGAAAAGGGCGGTCTGACCCTGGAGTTCCGGGATGACGATGTGCGTCTCGACTACCTGAAGGCCATCGGCCTCGTCTCCTGCGGCATGACGGGGGACAAGCTCGCTTGGTACATGCCGGAGGAGATTCTCGCGGAGTACAAGAAGCTGGACTCCGGCGCCTATCGCACGGTGGTGGACACGAATACGGAGGCGGTGCGCCTCGCCACAGGCCTCCTTTTCTACTACGGCGTCCTGGACTTTGACACCCTTTATGCGAAGGTCATGGCCCTGCTGGAGGAAGGCCAGCGGGAGGACTTCTCCTTCTCCGACTTCGTCGGCGTGGTGCTCAACGCTTCCTGCTGGAAGGAGCTCATCGTGGCTCTTCCCCATGGGGCGAAGTACTGCACCCTCTACAATGAGGCACCTATCGAGACGGCACAGATCAAGAGCGAGCTGGACTACAAGGAGCTCCACTACGATGCCGTCTACGAGGGGGGGGAGGATGGCTATATCCTCGCCACCCAGGCGTACAAGGATCTGGCCCAGTTCCTCATGCGGAAATGCGGCAAGGATGTGCTGGAGGCGGCGGATATCGTCGGCTCGGCGGCCATCATGCAGCTCAATGAGGAGCCGAAAAAGTCCGTGCTGGAGTATCTCCTCACCGCCTCGGGGGCAAAGGACGAGGACGCGGATATCCTCCTCGCGCTTTTCGGGGACTATGCAAATACCTTGCCCCTCTGGAGCCTCAAGGGGCACACGCTTCAGGAGCAGGGACAGACGTATCTGGCGGAGGAAGCGGCAAGGCCCTATCGCCGGGAAAAGAAAAAGGTCGGCCGCAACGATCCCTGCCCCTGCGGCAGCGGCAAGAAGTATAAGAATTGCTGCCTCCCGAAGGACGAGGCGAATTGAGTACTAGGATCCGTTGCAAGTAAAAACATGAATGAGGTGATTTCCATGAAGAAACCTGCATTTTTCGGTATGTTCCTGGCGGCCCTGATTTTCTTGGCGCAGCTGGGCACGGCACAGGCAGCTGGCTGGTACTGGCTGTCCTCCAATGACAAGTACAGCAAATACTTTGACCCGGCTTCCGTCACCGTCGAGTCGGCTACCCAGACCTCCCACGGCAAGGTGGCGACGGAAATCGCAGCCTGGACGAAGACCGGCTATAGCTATGAGGGCGCAGCGGAGACGCTGGACAACTATGCGGTCTATGGGGTCAAGGAATATATCAGCGACCCGACGAAGCTTTCCTACAGTCTCGCCCTCGTCACCATCAACCCCCAGAACAGGCTTCTCCAGTACAGGCAGGAACGCTTCTGCGATGAGGCAGGCAATGTGCTCTGGGAAAAGGAGACGCCGGGATCCGTCAAGGAGATGACCTCCCAGGAATTTGACGAGGCCTTCTACGATGCTATCGTGGACCAGGTCTTTGATCAAGGCGAGGTAGAGCGGGCCAAGGCGGAGGATCGGTGGCTGACCCTCTGGGAGACAGTGGATGTGGACGGCATCCGCCAGCATGCCCAGGAGGACACCACCACCATGCGCATGAAGGGCAATCAGCTCATCGGCTGGCAGTGGATCACCACAAAGGATGCCAATGGCACGACGCTCGAAATCAAGTTCCTGAAGACGGCCATCAACCTCTCACAGGGCACAGAGCGGGTCGTCAGCGGCAAATACTGGGCGAAGGGCTACACAGGCTTCCAGGATATGAGTGAGGAGCTGGACGGCCAGTATCACATGATCACGCCGCGGTCCGCCGAAGCCAAAGGCCTCGTCGTACTTAGGGGCTACGCCAAATCCCACGCCGAATGGCTCGACCGCTACTCCATCGAGGACTAAAAGGAAAGGGGCTGTGAATCATCATGGCCTCCTTTTTCATTGGCGGCAGGCACTCTGCAAACCGTAAATCCCAGCATCAAGACTCCCTCCGTCGCGCTGCGCGCGCCACCTCCCTCCAGAGGGAGGCAAGCGAGACTCAGAGGCTTGCAGTGGTCTGATGCATCCAGCAAACGCACATATTTTGCCTGGCATCATCACCAGGCGTTCCAATCCATTTGCCCAAATGGAGAATCCAGCCTCGCCCCCCTCACGAGGGGGGTGCCCCGCAGGGGCAGGGGGAGTCTGCGAGAGTGCTGCCAGAAGAAATGGGGGACGGGGCTATGTTTTTACAGCACTGTTTGTAAAGCGGCGGGAAAGCTGGTATAATACCTTAGAAACAACTAGAACTTGGAGTGTGATTATTTTGCTCGATATCAAATTTGTGCGGGAGCATCTGGACGAGGTTCGCCAGATGCTGAAGAACCGCTGCAACGACCTTTCCCTCGATGACTTTGCAGAGCTGGAGAAGCGCCGCCGCGACCTCCTGCAGGAGACGGAGAGCCTGAAAGGGCAGCGCAATGCCGTCTCGAAGGAAATCAGCCAGATGAAGAAGGCCGGCGAGGACGCGGAGCCGAAAATCAAGGAAATGCGTGCCGTGGGCGATAAGATCACCGCCCTCGACGCAGATCTCCACGAGGTGGAGACACGCCTTCGGGATATCCTGCTCCACATCCCGAACATGCCGAAGGAGGATGTGCCCATCGGCAAGGACGACACGGAGAACCCGGAAGTCCGTAAGTGGGGCGAGCCGCGGAAGTTCACCTTTGAGCCGAAGGCCCATTGGGACATCGGCGCAGACCTCGATATCCTCGATGCAGACCGGGCGGCGAAGGTCACGGGCGCACGCTTCACCTTCTACAAGGGCCTCGGCGCTCGCCTCGAGCGCGCCTGCATCAACTTCATGATGGATCTCCATGCCAATAAGCACG
>CAMCRT010000090.1 GCA_945877355.1 uncultured Mitsuokella sp.
AGTGAGTTTCATCAAATTATAATGGAAGAGTTTACACATAAACCTTGACACAATCTATTCGATTTTATTTTGATACTACAACAAAATTGATGTATAATCAACTCTTGTAAGAAATTCCATTATTCAATCCAACTATCTTCAAAAGAAAGGGCTACCCTCATGAAAGAAGCATTATTCGTCTGGTATCCCCGCTGTTCCACCTGCCAGAAGGCGGAAAAGTGGCTGAAGGCGCATGATATCCCTACAAGCACGCGGGATATCAAGGAGGAGAATCCCACGGCAGCGGAGCTGAAGGAGTGGCATGCCAAGAGCGGCCTCCCCCTCAAGCGTTTTTTCAACACGAGCGGGCTGAAGTACAAGGAGCTGGGGCTCAAGGACAAGCTGAAGGACATGAGCGAGGAGGAACAGTATGCGCTTCTCGCGACGGACGGAATGCTTGTAAAGCGGCCTGTCCTCGTGACGAAAAACGCTGTCCTCCTCGGCTTCAAGGAAGCGGAGTGGACCGAAAAGCTTGGGTAACAAAAAGAATATGCCAAAAGCATAGCCGAAGGCCACAAAAAAGGAGCTGTGAAAAAATTCACAGTTCCTTCATTTTGTGTCTATGTTTTTACAGATTCTTTTTACTGCAGGAGCGAGAGCACTGCGCTGCGGTTGTGGTTGTTCATCTTTGTGGCGTAGAGAGCCAGCTGCTGCTGGACATCGGCATTTTTGAACTGGGTCGCCGCCTTTGCCATGTCCGTGCTGTCCATGGTCTGGGCCTGGCCTGTGAGGCCTTCCTGCTGGGTCATGTAGTTATCGGCACGATGGGAAAGGGCCTGCTGCTGAGCGCCGAGGGTCGTCGCCTGGTCTAGGGCGGTGTTCAGTGCCTTGTCTACGAGATTGAGGGAGTTTGAGATACCACTGGCGCTGGAGAAGTCCAGCTTCGAAGCGCCGTTCTCGTCCGTGAGGCCGAGGCTCTGGGAGCTCATAGATTGGATGCCCACATTCTGGTAGCCGTCCGAGCCTGCAACGACGGCGTTCTTGCCGCTCTGGAGGAGCTGCATCCCATTGTAGGTCGTGGACGAGGCCGTATCATCGATGGAGGCGATTGTCTGCTCCGCCGTCTTCCTGAGTGTCCGGAGGTCGCTGTCGCTATTTGTGCTGTTCGCCGCGTTCAGGAGCGTCTCCCGGAGGGACGAGAGGCTGGACACGACATTTTCCGTGCCGCCTGCTGCCGTCGCAAGCATCGCATTCGAGTTCTGCGTGTTCTGGTACGACTGCTCGACGCCGCCGATGTTGCCATAGGTACGCTGGATGATGGCATAGGCCGCCGCATTGTTGGCTGCGCTGGAGTTGCGCACGCCCGTCGATAGCTGGTTCAGCGCATGGCTTTTCGTCTTGCCAGCGCGATTGATCGAGTTCAAGCTCTGAAGTATATTCGTGTTATCAATACGCATTTGGAGCACTCCTTCCATTGAATCATCCCTGAAAATCCTTACATCCGTACAGCTATATTATAGCGAAAAACGTCCCACATTGCAAGAAAAACATGGCCGGACTGCCCGAGGGCACCCAGCCATGTTTGGATTCAAAACTCAGACCTCTTTGCGCCAGAGCCCGTGCAGATTGCAATAGGCACTGACGGCGACAGGCGTTTCGCCTACGGCAAGGGAGAATGTAGCCTTAGGTGCCTCGCCAGGCTTCAGATAGTGGATTTGCGAGCCGTCCTGGGTCTCCAGGTGAATCCACTCGATATAGTGCTCCGCCACCATGGGATGCTCGGCCGCGCCCACCGTCACCCGCAGGCTCCCCCCTGCCCGGACGACTTCCGGAATGTGCTTTTCGTGGGCTGCCTCCGTCGTATTGGGCAGGAGCTCCGTCATAGGCTTGCCACAGCAGAACATTTTCACCCCTGTATCATTGACCATTTCCACAAGATTTCCGCAGTGCTTGCAATAATAAAAACGCTTTGCCATGACGATTCCTCCTGGATATACCACATAAGTCCCATGTGACAAAAAGACCCCTCCATGCAAATGATAGAGGAGCCTTTGCGAGCTTATTTCTTTTTCTTGGCAGCCTTCTTTTCCTCAGGAGCCTCTTCCTCGCCCCAGATGCCCTTCATGAGCGGACGATACGTGTCATTCAGGAAGTTGATGAGAATGTCGAACATGCCATAGATCTCATCGCCGAGATCATCGAAGTTCTCCCCCGTCTTGATGATGCAGGCATCGAGAATCAGAGAGCCCTCGCCATCGAGATAGAGCTTGAAGGGCTTGTAGGTGAGGTTCTGTATGTTGAGAAGGCGCAGGAGTGCCAGCTCATTCTCCTTCGTGCGGGCGCCCGGCGATACCTGGACGCGGACCATCGCAAACACGCTGTTGTCCAGCAGGACGATGGTCGGGAGCTGCTGCCCTTCCACGAGGATATGGGAGCGGAATACGACCGTCCCCTGCTGATCCCCTTCGATTTCCTGAATCTGGAAGGCCTGCAGGTTCTTCTCATCGAGATACTTCTTAAATGCTTCTGCTTTTGCGTTCATGAACGAGTTCCTTTCTCCTTGACTCATTTACTACGGTCTTTGCATTAACGCTCGAAATGCGTCTTTGTCCGATTACTTGTATACATTCGTCAAAAAGAAGGAAACTCCTTCTTTTGCTTCTTATTTTTCGAGAAAACTCAAAGGATCTCATCCATGGATTGCTTCGTAAGTGCGATGGCCTCCGTGAGCTCCTCCTGGGTGATGTTGAGGGGCGGATTGAAATAGAGCACATCGCCCAGAGGGCGCAGGAGAAGCCCATGGGAAAGGGCCCTCTTGTAGATGGCGTAGCCCGTGCGCTTTTTCACGTCCAGAGGAGCTTTCGTCCTTTTGTCCGCCACCAGCTCAATGGCGTGGATGAGGCCGATATGGCGGATCTCTCCCACATTCGGATGACCGCCCAGGGCCTCCTGCAGTGCTCCCGTGAGCCATTTTGCGGTAACCGCCGCCTTCTCCAGGATATGCTCCTCCGAGAGGATGTCCTGCACGGCAAGGGCCGCCGCGCAGCCCAGGGGATTGCCGGCGAAGGTGTGGCTGTGGAGGAAAGCCCTCCCCTCCCCATAGTCGGCATAGAAGGCAGCGTAAATCTTCTCCGAGACGCAGGTGACGGACATGGGCAGGTATCCGCCCGTCAGCCCCTTCGAGAGGGTCATCACATCGGGCGAGACGCCTGCGAGATCCGCGGCGAACATCTTGCCCGTGCGGCCGAAGCCCGTGGCGATCTCGTCAAAGATGAGCAGCACGTCGTATTCGTCACAGAGATCCCGGAGCTTTTTCAGGTACTTCGGCGGATAGATGCGCATGCCGGCGCTGCCCTGGAGGACCGGCTCCACGATCATGGCCGCCGTCTCCCTTGCGTGCTCCTGAAAGGCCCTCTCCGCATGCTCGAAGCACTCGCAGTCGCAATCCTCCCGATTCCTTCCATAGGGGCAGCGATAGCAGTCCGGCGCCTCGATGTGGATGTTGTCCATCATCATGGGCTGGTACATCTTCGCAAAGAGGTCCATGCTGCCCACGGATAGGGCCCCGATGGTCTCCCCGTGGTAGCCCTCCGAGAGGCACATGAAGCGGGTCTTTTCTGGCTTTCCCGTCTGATGGTAATACTGGAAGCACATCTTGAGGGCCGCCTCCACGGCAGAGGAACCGTTGTCATTGAAGTGGAATTTTTCGATGCGCTCCGGCGTGATTTCCGCCAGCCGCTCGGAGAGCTCAATGGCGGGACGATGAGAGAAATTCGCAAATATGACATGCTCCAGGCTGTCAAGCTGAGCCTTTATCCGGGCATTGATTTTCGGATTGCAGTGGCCGAGGAGATTCGCCCACCAGGAGCTGACGATATCGAGGTATTTCTTCCCGTGGATATCGTAGAGCCAGGCGCCCTTTGCATGGTCCACTACGATGGGCGGCAGCGTCTCGTAGTCCTTCATCTGGGAGCAGGGATGCCAGATACGGGCAAGGTCCCGCTCCTCCAAGGTCTTTTCTTTCATGGTCTTCTCCCCCTCATCACGCATAGAGCGCCGCCAGAGCCTCTGCATCCATGGCGAGCTCCTCATCGCCGCGGCCCACGAGGGCCACGACGGGGATGCCCGTCATCGCCTCAATCATCTTCCGGTTGTCCTCCTCCATGGCGCTGCCCGTCCAGCTGTTCAGGATGACGCCTTTCGCGGGGATATGGCGGAGGCTCAGATGCTCGATGGTCAGAACCGTGGCATTGATGGTGCCAAGGCCCGCGTCCGCTACAATAAGGGCCGGGAGGCCCAGCCGCTCCACCATATCGTCCAGCACGAGGTGCTCTCCCTCGTCCCAGCGAAGGGGGCATATGATGCCGCCGCTCCCCTCCATCGTGAGATAGTCATACTTCGCCTTCGCCCGCTGATAGTCCGCCTGCACTCTCGAAAAATCGATGGGGCTACCCGTATGCTGGGCCGCCAGGTGGGGCGATACCGCCTCCTCATAGATATAGGAAACGAGATTTTCCACGGTCTCGCCGATATTCGCCACCCTGTTCACATGGAGGGCATCCCCGGGGAGCAGCGTGCCGTCCGCCGCCCGCTCGGCCCCCGAGAGGGCCGCCTTGTAGTAGCCTGCATGTTTGCCTGCATCCCGCAGACGCTTGACAATAAGGCCCGTCACGAAGGTCTTTCCCACGTCCGTACCCGTGCCGGTGATGAAAAGTGCCTTTCCCATGGTCATGCCTCCCTTGCCAGAGCTGCCTTCGGCACGCCGAGCCAGAAGCCTGCCGTCACAAAACGGCGGGCAAGGCCAGCAGCTGCGAGGCAGAGCAGGAAGTCCGGCCCTACCTGCAGGATGCCGCAGTAGAAGATGACCCACCAGACGGAGACGGGCGCCGCGATGACGTAGTTCGATACCACGTAGAACCAGACGAGGCCAAAGAGATAGACGATGGCCATGCCGATGACGTTGACCCCGAGGATCCGCAGGAGGGTCGGCTTCTCCACCATGCGAGAGAGCTTGCCGCAGGCGTAGGCCTGGACGATGAAACCCAAAAGATAGCCAAATGTGGGCTGCAGGATATAGCCGGGGCCGCCCCCGGATGCAAACACGGGGATTCCCACAAGGCCCATGAGCACATAGGCGCCTACAGCCAGTGCTCCGAGCCGCGCCCCCAGCACGAGACCGGCGAGAAGCGTGAACAGGAACTGCAGGGTGTAGACATCATTGCCGATGGGGATGCGGATAAAGGTCCCCGCCGTGATGAGCGCGATAAACATGGCGCAGAGCACCAGCTCTCGGATTTCCATTTTCTTTTTCATGAAGATATCCCTCCTACACATAAAACACTTCTCTAAGGATACGCGCCTTTTATTATATTGTCAACTTATACTTTTATATTTGTTAACAATGTTCCTGCAAAAAGGGAATAAAAAAGCTGCTCCGAGAACATCTCGAAACAGCCCTGTCTGGCTTCCTATTACGGCGTGCGCTTACGCCTCCGCCTTTGCCTTTTCCGCCTCGGCCTTCTTTGCCGCCATGCGGGCGAGGAAGCGGGCCTTCAGCTCCATCTTGTGCTCCATGTCGTGGACGAGCTTCTTCGCCGCCGCCACGTCCGCCTCATCGGGATGGGTGGAGGCGAGACGCCAGCGCTCCTCCCCCTTGGCGCCGCCGTGGGGGTCGTTTGGGTCCTGGAGCTCCCGGCGCTTCTTCATGGCGGGATTGATCTTCCCCCGGCAGCCGAAGGTGCCGAGAACCTCATTGCCATCCCCCAGCATGTAGCCGGCCCGGGCAAAGGCGGTCACCGCGTGCTCCGACTCCGGTGCCGTGCCATGGGTCTGGAAGAAGACCACCTTCGTGCCGTGAATCTTCGGGAGATACGCCTCCATCAGCGGATCCGGCTGGCCCCGGCGGATCCACCAGCCCACAGCCACCACGTCGTAGCCCGACACATCCTCCGGCGCGTCCTGCACCCGAAAGAGATCCGCCCCTGCCTCCTCCGCAATTGCCTCCGCGATTTTCTTCGTATTTCCCGTAACGGACGAATAAATGACCGCCCACTTTGCCATAGTATCTTCCTTTCTTCAAAACGCGCAAATCAGAATGCACCGTAATCCCATTCTAACACAATCCCTTGTATTTCCACTTTGCGAATGTTACAATGACAGGTAAAATCCATAAAAACCTATCTGCTTTTGAATTTTATGAAAGGAGAACCCTGTCATGAGCGAGCTTATCGCTTCCCCTGCTTCCCTCTTTGCGCTTCTTGCGCTCTTCCTCATCCTTCTTGTCCTTCTCCGGGTCAAGCGAATCAAGCTCGATACACACACCCTCATCTACATCGCCCTCATGATCGCCCTCACGGCCGTTCTCCATACCATCCGGCTCTTCCACATGCCCCAGGGAGGCAGCGTCACCCCTGGCGCCATGGTGCCGCTCCTGCTGCTCTCCTATCGCTTCGGCCCCAGCGTCGGCGCCTTCGCCGGCTTCCTCTACGGCTGCCTCAATATGCTCCAGGACCCCTTCATCGTCCACCCCGTCCAGGTGCTCTTTGACTACCCGCTCCCGTATATGGCCATGGGCCTCGCGGGGCTTTTCCCAGCCCATCGCTACGGAGCCACGCTCCTGGCCTTCTTCGGACGCTTCCTCTCCCACACCATATCGGGCGTCGTGTTCTTCGCTTCCTATGCCCCGGAGGGCATGAATCCCCTCGTCTACTCCATCGTCTTCAACGCCACCTACCTCATCCCCGAGTTCCTCATCTGCTGCCTCATCCTGAAGGTGCTGCCCGTACACCGTCTGCTGGAGGCCATGCAGGGCCGCCACTGACCCTTTCCGATTGGAGATTTTATGACAGACCATACACCGCTCTCGCCCCTAGCCCGGAAATGCGCCCCCTTCCTGTTTTCTCTGGGTCACTTCCTCAATGACTTCTACGGCAACTTCCTGCCGGTGCTTCTGCCCATCATCATGCCGCGGCTAGGGCTATCCCTGACGCTGAGCGGCCTCCTCGTCATGGTCATGAGCATCACCAGCAACCTCTTGCAGCCCGCCATTGGCTACTGGATGGATCATCGGAACATTGCCCGGCTCCTCGTGCCCGTCATCCCCTTTGGGGCCCTGTGCATCACGGGCATCGGCTTCGTGGAGTCGAAGGCGATGCTCTTTCTCCTCATCGCCCTCACGGGCCTCTCCATCTCCGCCTACCATCCCCTGGGCTCCACCTTCACCGTGCGGCTGGCGGACTCTGCCCATCAGGGGGGCGCCGCCTCCTACTTTATCGCGGGCGGAAATCTCGGCTTTTCCATCTCGCCCATACTCCTCGTCTTCTTCCTCAGCTCCTTCTCTCTGACGGATCTTCCTTGGCTGACGATTCCCGCCTTCCTCTTCGCCGCCGTCTGCGCCTTCCTCCGCCTCTCCAGCCTCTCCACCTGCACGAATGCAAAGGCACCGGTGAGGTTCCGCTCCCTCTTTCGCAACAAGTCCATATTGCTCCTCAATCTCTCCATGGGGCTCCGGTGCGTGACCCATGTATCCCTCTCCACCTTCCTGCCCCTACTGCTGGTGGAGGCAGGCTACTCCTCCATCGCCTCCGGCTCCATGCTGACCCTGTTCCTCGTGGGCTGCACCGTCGGCGGTCTCGTGGGAGGCTATCTTGGCGACCGGGTGGCCCACAAGAAAATCATCGCCTACTCCCTCTTCCTCGCCATATTCCCCACCCTCTACTTCTACCAGCATGCCAGCACGGAGCCCCTGTCCTGCCTGGCACTCTTCCTTGCCGGTGCCCTGGTGCTGGCGCCCCAGCCCAGCTCCCTCGTGTGGGCCCAGAAGGCGCTGCCCGGCGGCGAGGCCATGGCCGGCGGCATGATGATGGGCTTCTCCTTCGGCCTGGGGAGCCTCGGCAACGCCGTCGCCGCCGCCGCCGGCGACCACATCGGCCTCCCCTCCGCCCTGCTCTTCAGCGCCCTGACCCTGCCTCTCGCGGGAATCACAGCGATACTCGCACCTTTCCCAGTGAAAAAGGATTAACTAGAAAATGGGCCTTTTCGCATGATATCCTCATACGAAAAGGCCCATTTTTTCGTGGAAAAAAGCCAATGCGTATCCCGCTGGCTCCCCCTGCCCTATCGGGCACCCACCCTCCCGGAGGGAGTCTTATTTGCATTACATTCACTATACTGCTGTACCCCAATGCAAAGGCTTTGTTTTCCCCACAACATTTCTTCTGTGGAAAACAAAGCTGCCTGCTTCTAGTGCCTCCCTCAGGGAGGGAGGTGGCACGCGTAGCGTGACGGAAGGAGCCCGCCCGTAGGCCCCAGCCTCATTGGTCCACCATATCACCCGGCTACATTTTCCTAAAGGATGCCCCTCTCTGACAGAGCACGATAATCGCGTATTCCAGCAGCTCCACGCCTGCGGCGCCGGATTTCAGTTTGTAGTCCGCATCGATTAGGAGGAGCATCGCCTTCTTGAGGGTCGCCTCGTCGAAGCGCATGGCGCTCTTTCCCAGGCGCTCCGCGATGAAGGGGTTAAGGTCCAGAGGCTTTGCGAGGGCCTTGCCCCGAACGCCCTGCTTCTGGAGGAGGACTGCCTGCCAAAGCTGACGCACGTGGCGCACGAGGGTGGCGAGGATGACGGTGAAGTAAATGCCATCATTGAGCTCCCGCCGGAGGATGGTCAGTGCCTTTTTCGCGTCCCGCTCGCTAACAGCGTCATTCAAGGCGAATACGGAGACCTCCGGCAGAGCGGAGAAGACCGTCTCCAGCTCCGCCTTCGTGATGCGAGGCGCCGTCGAGTACAGGGCGAGCTTGTCAAACTCCTTGTCGAGGAACTCCAGGGAGATCTCCTTCATCATGCTGACGGCGCTGCCAAAGTAGACCCGGGCCTCCGAATCCATGGTCTTTCCCAGCTCCTTTAGCTTACCCTGGAGCCAGTCGCCGATGTTCCAGGCCCGGACAGGCTCGGCCTCCAGCACGAGCCCCACCTTTGACACAGCCTTGTAGAGCTTCTTTCGCTTGTCCGGCTTCTCCCCCATCTGGAAGATGAGATAGGAGCCCTCCGGCGGATTCGACAAACCTTCGATGAGGCGTTCCAAGCTCTTGTCCTTTTTCTTCGGGGCGTCCTCCGGCTCCTGCTTCTTGCCCTCCCGAAAGAGATTTCCCTGGGCGAGGACAATGTTCACCGGGGAAAAGAGAGAGCTCGCCTGAAGTGCGTCCAGCGTATCCTGGGGCGTTGCCGTGGCAGGGAGCCGCGTCAATGCATCCTGCTCAGGGAGCTCCTCCGGGAGAATCCGTGCGAGGAGCGCCCGACGGGCCCTGTCGATATAGTAGCTCTCCTCCCCCGCCAAGAGCACCACCCGAGGCACCGGCCCCCGCGTGAGTGCCCGCATGAACTCCGGATACGTCATATACTCCCTTCTCTCTTCTCCTATCAAAAATACACCAGCGCCCCATCGATGAGCAATAGTTACGCCAGTATGGCCTGCGGGCTTTCCTAACAGAAAAGCCCCGGACGTATCACAATCCGAGGCGTAAAATTCTTGGAGGCGACACCCAGAATCGAACTGGGGATAAAGGTTTTGCAGACCTCGGCCTTACCACTTGGCTATGTCGCCGAAAATGGAGCGGAAAACGAGGCTCGAACTCGCGACCCCCACCTTGGCAAGGTGAT
>CAMCRT010000091.1 GCA_945877355.1 uncultured Mitsuokella sp.
CGATATTGGGAAATGGTCGGATAAGGCCCTTTTCAACCTCAAATTTCACTTACCCTAAATTTCTTCAATTGATTGATAGACAGTGGGAGAAATTTTGACACGATATTTAACCAAAATATTTCCTCCGCAGCGTCTGCAGGGCTTCCTTCGCATCTAATGGCTCTTTGCCTGTCTGAAGAGCTGCTTCAGACTCCTCTATGCCCCGGTCGACAGCGGTCTCCGAGCAAAGATCCTCATAGGCCTCAATGCTCATCACCACGAGATCGCCATAGCCGTTTTTCGTAACAAAGAGAGGCTCTCGTGTCGTATGGCAACGCTCGGAAATAGCATTCGTGTTGCGCAAGTCTTTCATTGGAATAATTTGTGGCATAATTATCACCCCTTTAACACCATAATTATAACATTTCTATTTACACTTTACCACTCGTTTATTCGCTGATAAAATAGAAGAAAAGGAGGCGAGCCTATGAAAATCCTGATTGCGGACGACGAGGAGTCCATCCGGGAGCTTCTCACCATACAGCTCAAAAAGAACGGCTACGACACCATGACGGCGGAGGACGGGGAGGAGGCCCTGCGCCTGGCGAAGGACGCGGACCTCCTGCTGCTGGACGTGATGATGCCAAAGCGCGATGGCTTCGCCGTCTGCCAGGCCCTCCGCGCGGATCCTCAGACGGAGCACCTGCCCATCCTCATGCTTACGGCCCGCCAGGAGGAAATCGACAAGGTGCTGGGCCTGGAACTCGGTGCCGACGACTACCTCGCCAAGCCCTTCTCCCTGCGGGAGCTCCTGGCCCGCATCAAGGCGCTGCTGCGCCGCAGCCAGGGGAAGGAGGCGAAGCGGGAGGGCTGCATAGCCTGCGGCCCCCTCTCCATCGACATCGCCGCCCACCAGGCGACGCTCGCCGGCACGGCCCTCTCCCTGACGCCGAAGGAATTTGACCTGCTGAAGCTCCTCGTGACGAATCCCGGCCGGGCCTTTACCCGAGACGACCTGCTCTCCAGGATCTGGGGCTACGACTACGCCGGGGACACCCGCACGGTGGACGTCCACATCCGCCACCTGCGCGCAAAAATGGCGGCAGCGCCAAAGCTCGCTGCCGCCATCGCGACCGTACACGGGGTGGGCTACCGCTTTCAGTCCTCCGCCCTATGAAAGGAGAGGGTGAAGGTGCTGCCCTCCCCCACTTTGCTCTGGACGGAAGGCGCCGCGTCGTAGCGCGTCGCGATCGCCTGCACGATGGAGAGGCCGATGCCGCTGCCCCCTGTCTTTCGCGCCCGAGCCTTGTCCACCCGGTAGAACCGCTCGAAGACATGGGGGAGCGCCTCCTCCGGGATGCCGATGCCCGTATCCTTCACCTGTAGCACGCCCCGCGCCCCTTCCTTTTTCACAGTCACCTCGATACGTCCACCCTCGGGCGTATATTTTATTGCATTTTCCAGAAGATTTCTCGCACACTGGGCGAGGAGCTCCGCCGGGCAGCGGACATTCACGGGCTCCGCCGCAAGGTCGAGCGTCACGCCCTTTTCCTCCGCCCGGGGCCTGAGGCCGGCCACCGTCTGCTCCGCCGCCTCGCCGAGGGGCGATGCCGCCTCCTCCGCCGTGCCCCCCTCGATGCGGGCGAGGGTCAGCAGCGCCCGGATGAGCCCCTGCATCCGCTCCCCCTCCCGGAGGATGACGCCGGCATAGTGGTGCACCGCCTCCTTGTCCTCCCCGTCCTCCTGCAGGAGCTCCGCAAAGCCTAGGATAGAGGTCAGGGGCGTCGCCAGCTCATGGGCCGCATTTCCCGTAAAGGCCCGCTCCCGCTGGGCCAGTGCCTCGAGAGCGGAGATATCGTGGAAGACCGCCAGCACCCGACGCCCCATGGGCACCCGGAAGCAGGAGAGCACCCCATCGAAGATTTTTCCCGCCTGCTCCACGCGAAGGGTGGAGCGCGCCCCTATGGCAAGGCCCCGCGCCGCCTCCGAGAGGGATGCCTCCCCCATCACGTGAATGCTGTGGCGTCCAAGGGGATCCTGAAGCTTGAAAGACTCTCGCGCTGCCCGGTTCGCCTCCGTGACATTCCCCTCCTCGTCCAGCACCAGCACGGGGCTCTCCATCTCCGAGAAAATCTGGGCGAACTTCTTTGCCGCCAGCTGCGTCGCCTCCATCTCCTGGGACAGCGCATCCATGAGATGATTCAGCGCCCGGGCGAGGAGCTCCATTTCGTCCCCCGTGGAGAGGTAGATGCGCCGCGTCATGCTGCCGCTGGCCATCTCGCTCGCCGCCACGATGAGCGTCCGAAGGGGCGCCAGCTGCCGCCGCGCCAGGTAGATGGCAAGCACCGCCCCCAGGATGAGCGCCAGGGCAAAGGCCGCGCCGATGCTATGCTCCACCGAGGCGTAGGAAGCCTCGATGAGGGAGAGGGACGCGGAGGTGCGAAGGACGCCCTTCATCTCCCCCTCCCGGAGGACGGGGATGGCCACATACATCATGTTCTGCTCCAGCGTCCCGCTGTACCGGGTCGCCATGCCGACGCCTCCCGCCAGCGCCTCCTGCACCTCGGGCCGGGCGCTGTGGTTCTCCATGCCGGACGCCTCTCCGTCCGAGTCATAGAGCACCCGCCCTCCAGGCGAGAGCAGCGTCATGCGCACCTCCGTGCTGCTGTGGAGCCGCGCCAGGAGCGCGCCCTCGCCCCCAGATCCCTCCAGCGGCAGCACCTCCGCCGCGAGCCGCGCCGACTCCAAAAGGGACTCCTGCTTCTCTGCCAGGAGCGAATGCTCAAAGACGTGCAGAAGATAGACCCCAGGAATCGCCAGCGCCAAAAAGAGCACCAGAAGGATCGACGCCGTAAGACGCCGCAGGATAACAGTTCGTAGCATAGCCGCTCCTTTCCCATACAAAACTACGCGCACAAACGTCCACTTGTGCGCCGCCCTTGCAAGAGAGCAGCCAATCCTCTGCGCCCCTCGGGCTTGATTCTTGGGCTCTCATAGCAAGCCTTCCCACCATTTCCTTTCTATTATACCCTGTTTCCCGCCATTTCGTATAGGGCAAGCGCAAACAAAAGCTGTGCGAGCCTGCCAAAAAGGCTTGTCAAAAAATTTTTCGTTTTTCTAGGACAAATGTCTTGACGAGACTTTTTTTCCTATGCTATACTCTAGCCATAGAGTTCAAGAGAAACAACCACCCACTGAAAGAAGCGGTTTATATGGTAAAGAAATTATCCAAGGCCTTCGGCCTTTTCCTCGTAGCAGGCGTCCTGCTCGCAGGATTCGCAGGAACAACCGAGGCGGCAACACCCCAAGTAGTAGCAACGCAGACCACCATCACGGCGGAAGCGACACAGCAAAGTACCCTCTCCCCCGATGCGGCGGCCATCATCGATAGCCTCAAAGCAAAGGGAACCCCCGAGAGTGCCTACAAGGTCGCAGAATCCGATGTGGATATCGTTCTCGACGCTGTTGCATTCTCCGCAGGTCCGATGGACTAAGAAAAACAAAACAAAGAAATCAAGAGCCCTGTCTGAGCGTCAGACAGGGCTCTTTCGACGTGAACGCAAGCTCCTATCGGAGCAAATCAACGGATCTCCCCCCACTTATCTCCTATCGCCTCAATGGGCGATGGACAAACGATGGGATTGCAAGAGTCCTAGGAGACGGTTACTGGGGCCGGACGGTGTACTCCGCCCGGCTTCCCAGGCTTCCACGGTTCGCGTCGATACGCCGAACCATTTGGCAAACAGCGATTGCGTCAAGCCCGTCTGTGCACGAATTTTTTTGATGTCCTCGGCGGAGAATTTCTCAATCGGCTCGATTGCGAGGGAAATCGTCTTCTCCCGCAGGGATTTCGCCTCGCCTTCTGCCCTGCTATGTGCAATCGCCTCGTCCAATGCCGAGGACAAAACATCAAATGCCTTGCTCATAGGGATTCTCCTTCCAAACACTTCTCCAAGAGGTCAATTTTCTTCTTCAACGCATTCCGCTCTGCCGCCGTCAGGTTCTCCTGCTCATTCTTTGCCAACACTGCCAACAGGTACAGCGTCTCTTGCTTCTCAAAATCTACATAGCAAACCCGCTTTTCCCCTCTCCGTGTATACCTTTCGCAAGAGCACGAATCTCTTCCTCCAGGACAACAAAATCCATACTTGGAATTTTCTATAATAATGGTATCATAATATACAGAGTTCACATGAGCAAGATGCCGTTATTATGATGGTAACAGAGCATGATCAAGGACGGTGCCACCATCATGGATATCGCCGTAAAGATGGACGAGCTGATCCTTGCAGAATGGGAGCAAGAGAATGAAGATAAAAGAGCAAAGGCAGGAAGGCTATGTGTCGAGGGAAAATAAGGACCCTTCTCTTCAATCTCGATGAAAGGAGAACGCTATGACGCACGGAACAATCATGGCATCAAATAGACTTGCCATAAGCATGGAATTTCATCCAGAGGGCTGGGGCTGGGCGGATCTTTTCCTGCAGGTCGGGGGCGATGATTTCCGGTTTACGGTCTCCCACATCGGCGACTCCCTGTCCGAATTTGTGGAGCGGGTCTACTACCTCTTTCCCCTGCTGGATCACGATGACTATTCCCCTGACAATGCCGACTACAAGGACGTAGACATGCCTGCCGAGGATCTTCCCGCTGGGATTGCCTTGGAGTCCCACGAAACCGTGACGGTCACCATGCCCTGGAAAGCAAGTGTGACGCTGGACGGCGAAGGGCCTTTTGCCATCCTGACCTTTGAGCGCGCCCTCGATCTCGAGGCCGACTCCAACCTGCAGCTGACGCTGGAGCGTGCGGGGTATAAGGATTTGGCAGATGGGCAGAGGGAAATACGCAAGTACACCATAGGCTACCGGGATCTTTGCTATGCTGTGGCAAAATGCGCGACGGAGGTGCTGACGGAATGCGGCTTGAATGGCCTCTACGAGTCCACCTGGATGCCCGACATCAACCTCCGCCACCTCCTCCTGCTCAAGGAAATCGCCCTAGGCGAAAAGCTTCCCTTTGCTGCTCAGGATACAAAGGGAGACCTCTATCACTCCAGCCTGGAAGCCGAGCTCGCCTTTCTGACGCGGCCGATGCCTGATAAAACGGAAACAAAATAAGAGCCCGCAGCCCGATTCTGCGGGAACGATTCTCCCGTGACCTCCGAAGTTGCAAGACTCTTCTGATGGGTATTTTGGCAAGACGAGGAACCAAACGCAAGGAAAAACAATAGACGCGAAAAATTCAAGAGCCCTGTCCAAGCGTCAGACAGGGCTCTTTCGTGTTGAGCAATTCCTAGCAGTGATTACTTTTTCAGATTCTCTTCTTCCGGGTAGGTGAGGCCCCAGTCCTTGCGGAGCCTTGTCATGATGTCCATGACGTCCCGGGTGTAGGCGAGCTTCATATCGTCGCCCTCCCCTGCCACGGCCCGCTCCATGTCCGTGACCTCGTAGGCGAGGGCGTCTGACGTGTGGCCCGCCTCGATTTCCGACCTGCGGCCGTCCTCGGTCCAGGTGATGGTGGCCTTTTCGCCCCGAGGATAGGTCATGAGCTCGATGTAGGCCTTGTCGAAGGAGACCATGCCCCGCTTCGGCTGCTTGGAATGGAGGGAAAGGAGCACCGTCGCCATTTCCTCCTGGTCGTTCTTCAGGAGGATGCTGGCCTCCTCGTCCACGCCGGTGGGAGCGAGCTTTACCTGGGAGGCGATTTCCTTTGGCGCAGAGCTCATGAACATGCGGACGAAGGACAGGGCGTAGACGCCGATGTCGAGAAGAGCGCCGCCAGCGAGACTCCGATTGAAGAAGCGGTTCTTCATGTCGTAGTCCTTGTAGCTGCCGAAGTTCATGGAGATGACATTCATGGGGCCGAAGTCGCCCCGGTCGATGCGCTCCTTCAGCTCACGGTATATGGGCATGTGGTAGATGGTCTGGGCCTCCGCCAGCACGACGCCGTGCTCCTTCGCGAGAGCCACGGCTCGATTGAGCTCCTCGCTGTTGAGGGTGATGGATTTCTCGCAGAGCACGTGCTTCCCTGCGGCGAGGGCCTGCTCCAGGAATTTGATGTGGGTGTTGTGGGGCGTGGAGATGTAGACGATGTCCACGTCCGGGTCCTTGAAGATGTCCTCCGGGGCGTCGTAGACCTTTTCGATGCCATACTGCTTCGCGAAGGCCACCGCCTTCTCATGGGTGCGGTTCCCCACGCTGTAGAGCTTCCCCCCGAGGCTCTGAAGCGCCTCCGCCAGCTCATGGGCAATGACCCCGCAACCCAGCGTCGCCCAACGATATCGTACTGCCATATTTTTTCCTCCTCGATTATCTTCTCTTGAAAGGCTCTACCCACCATTATACCACGCCATTGTCACCGAAAAAACTAGGATATTCGTCCAACAAAGTTTCCATTGACACCACTCCCCCGCCTTGGTATACTTGATAGGCTATCAAGATTTAGTATTCGTTGCCTCTTATTTTTTGACAATAAGCACAATATATTGAGAGTGAGGTCTTTCCTTTGCAACACGCCGCCTTGCGCCTGGAGGGCGCTGATATGTACACGGCTCTTGCCAGCCTATCTGACACGGGCATCGACGAGTGCCTGGCGAAAATCGCCCGGGATTTCTCCCCGAAGAAGTATCCCCTTTCGCGCCTTGAGGAAAAGTTTGCTGCCTTCTATAAGGAAGGGATGACGGCCGAGGCGGTGCTCCGAGCCCTCATCAAGGCGGCGACGGAGCTGGCGACGGCGGAGGCGCCTAAGTGGGACTTTATCGCCGCCCGACTGCTGGCCCATACCTACCACCTCTCCCTCGGGAAGGAGCTCTCCGCCCGTGGCATCCACACGCTTTCGGAGAAGCTCCATTGGCTTGCGGAGGAAGGGCTCTATGGGAAGTACATCCTCGAGGCCTACAGCGAGGCGGAGCTAAAGGAGGCGGCGGGGTTCCTCGACGACAGCCGGGATGAGGTCTTTTCCTATGCGGGGCTCGACCTGCTGCTCTCCCGGTACGTCATCCACGACCACGCGGGGGTGCCCCTCGAGACGCCCCAGGAGATGTATCTCGGCATCGCGCTGCATCTCGCCATGAAGGAGGAGCGGTCCGTCCGCCTCGGCTGGGTGCGCCGGTTCTACGACATGCTGAGCCGGCAGGAGGTCACCATGGCGACGCCGACGCTGGCGAATGCCCGGAAGCCCCACCACCAGCTCTCGAGCTGCTTCATCGACACGGTGCCCGACTCCCTGGATGGCATTTACCGCAGCCTCGACTCCTTCTCCCAGGTCAGCAAGTGGGGCGGCGGCATGGGGCTCTACTTCGGCAAGGTCCGGGCCACCGGCGGCGCCATTCGGGGCTTCAAGGGTGCGGCCGGCGGCGTCATCCGCTGGGTGCGCCTCGTGAACGACACGGCGGTGGCCGTGGATCAGCTGGGGGTGCGCCAGGGGGCCTGCGCCGTCTACCTCGACGCCTGGCACAAGGATCTGCCGGAGTTTCTCCAGCTCCGGACGAATAACGGCGACGACCGGATGAAGGCCCACGACATCTTCCCCGCTGTCTGCTATCCCGACCTCTTCTGGAAGACGGCCCGGGAAAATCTCGATGCCCCCTGGCACCTCATGGACCCCCATGAAATCCAAACCGTAAAGGGCTACGCTCTCGAGGACTTCTGGGGCGAGGAGTGGGAGAAGCGCTACGCGGAGTGCGTGGCGGACGAGCGCATCGACAAGCGCACCATCCCCATCAAGGAAATCGTGCGGCTCATATTGAAGTCCGCCGTGGAGACGGGCACGCCCTTTGCCTTCAACCGGGACATCGTGAACCGGGCAAATCCCAATGGCCACAAGGGCATCATCTACAGCTCGAATCTCTGCACGGAAATCGCCCAGAACATGAGCCCCTCCTCCACGGTCCGCACGGAGGTCCGGACGGAGGACGGCGACACGGTGGTGGCGGAGATCACCCGCCCCGGCGACTTCGTGGTGTGCAACCTGGCGAGCTTGAACCTGGGCCGCATCGACGTAAAGGACGAAAAGGCTCTCTCGGATACCGTCCACGCTGCCGTCCGGGCCCTGGATAACGTCATCGACCTCAGCACGGCGCCGCTGGAGTACGCCCGCCTCACGAATGGGCGCTACCGCAGCATCGGCCTTGGGGTCTCGGGCTACCACCACATGCTGGCGAAAAATGGAATCCGCTGGGAAAGCGAGGAGCACCTGGCCTTCGCGGACGAGGTCTTCGAGCGCATCAACTACGCCGCCATCGAGGCCTCTATGGGCATCGCGAAGGAAAAGGGAAGCTACCAGCTCTTTAAGGGCAGCGACTGGGAGACGGGGGCCTACTTTACGAAGCGGGGATACACCTCGGAAAGGTGGCAGGCCCTCGCGGCAAAGGTCAAGGAAAACGGCATGCGAAATGCCTACCTGCTGGCAGTGGCCCCCACCAGCTCCACGTCCATCCTCGCGGGCACGACGGCAGGCATCGACCCCATCATGAAGCGGTTCTTCCTGGAGGAAAAGAAAGGCACGATCCTGCCGCGCATCGCCCCGGAGCTCTCGGCTAAGACCTACTGGTTCTACAAGAGCGCCCACACCATCGACCAGACCTGGTCCATCCGCGCCGCAGGCGTGCGTCAGCGCCACATCGACCAGGCCCAGAGCCTGAACCTCTACATCACGAACGACTACACCTTCCGCAAGATCCTCGCCCTCTACATCAAGGCATACGAGGAGGGTGTCAAGACCATCTATTACGTCCGCAGCAAGTCCCTCGAAGTGGAGGAATGCGAAAGCTGCGCCTCGTAAAAAGAAGCCGGACGATAGGGCTGAGCACCAATGGCGAGCCCTACGTGCGGGCTCCTTCCGTCACGCTTCGCGTGCCACCTCCCTCCCCGAGGGAGGCTATCGTAGCCGGACGACACGCCCGAGCACCAATGCCAGGCCCTGCACTCGAAGCAAGTAGGCATATTACTTTATGAAAAGAGACATAGAAAGAAGCCTCCCATGACCACAATGCAAAAGCGTCCGCTTTTTAATCCGGCGGGCGATACCGACGTTACGAAACGCCGCCTCATTGGTGGGAATACCACCAACCTCAACGACTTCAACAACATCAAATACCCCTGGACCGCCGGCTGGTATCGGCAGGCCATGAATAACTTCTGGGTCCCCGAGGAGATCAACCTCGCCCAGGACGTCAAGGACTACCGGGCCCTCGGGAAGGCGGAGCGGCGCGCCTATGACAAGATCCTCTCCTTCCTCATATTCCTGGACTCCGTCCAAA
>CAMCRT010000092.1 GCA_945877355.1 uncultured Mitsuokella sp.
AGCTGCTGCTTCACCGTCTCATTGGAGAGGAAGTCATCGTAGGTGGACATGCGATCGATGATGCCGTCCGGCGTCAGGTCGATGATGCGGTTTGCAATGGTCTGGACGAACTCGTGGTCGTGGGACACGAAGAGCATGGTGCCGGTAAAGGCGATGAGGCCGTTGTTGAGAGCCGTGATAGACTCCAGATCCAGGTGGTTCGTGGGCTCGTCGAGAAGGAGCACGTTCGCGCCGGAGAGCATCATGCGGGAGAGCATGCAGCGGACCCGCTCGCCGCCGGAGAGGACGCTGGCCTTCTTCTGGCTTTCCTCGCCGGAGAACAGCATGCGCCCGAGGAAACCACGAACGAAGGTCTCGTCCGGATCCTTGGAATACTGGCGCAGCCAGTCCACGAGGTTGAGGTCCACCCCGTCGAAGTAGGCAGAGTTGTCTGCCGGGAGATAGGCCTGGGTCGTGGTGACGCCCCACTTGAAGGAGCCCTCGTCCGGCTCCTCCTCCCCCATGAGGATCTTGAAGAGCATGGTCTTGCCGAGGCCGTTGGGGCCCACGAAGGCCACCTTGTCGCCCCGCTTCAGGGTGAAGCTGACGTTACTCAAGACCTTCTCGCCATCGACGGTCTTGGAGATGCCCTCGACGGTCAGCAGCTGATCGCCTGCCTCCCGATCCGGCGTAAAGGCGATATAGGGATAGCGACGGGAGGAGGGCTTGATGTCGTCGAGCGTGATCTTCTCCAGGAGCTTCTTGCGGCTCGTGGCCTGCTTTGACTTTGCCGCGTTAGCGGAGAAGCGCTGGATGAAGGTCTGGAGCTCCTTGATCTTCTCCTCCTTCTTCTTGTTCTGGTCCTTCGCCATCTGGAGGGCCAGCTGGCTGGACTGATACCAGAAGTCGTAGTTGCCCGCGTACTGCTTGATCTCGCCGAAGTCCACATCGCATATATAGGTGCAGACCTGGTTGAGGAAGTGGCGGTCATGGGAGACGACGATGACGGTATTGGGGAAGTTCTCCAGGAAGTCCTCCAGCCAGTTGATGGACTCCACATCGAGATGGTTCGTGGGCTCGTCCAGGAGAAGGATGTCCGGATTGCCAAAGAGTGCCTGGGCGAGGAGCACCCGGACCTTTTCCTTCGGGGTGAGCTCCGACATCTTCATATTGTGCTCGCTGTCGGGGATGCCGAGGCCGTTCAGGAGGCGGGCTGCCTCCGACTCCGCATCCCAGCCGTTCATCTCGGCGAACTCCGCCTCCAGCTCCGAGGCCCGCATGCCGTCCTCATCGGAGAAGTCGGGCTTTGCGTAGAGGGCATCCTTTTCATCCATGATTTCCACGAGACGCTTGTGGCCCATGATGACAGTGCGCAGCACCTCATAGCTATCGTATGCATAGTGATCCTGCTGCAGGACAGCGAGGCGCTCGCCAGGCGTGATCTCGATGACGCCGCTCGTCGGCTCGATCTCCCCCGACAGCAGCTTCAAGAAGGTGGATTTGCCTGCGCCATTCGCGCCGATGATGCCATAGCAGTTGCCCGGCGTGAATTTCAGGTTCACATCCTTGTAGAGGACGCGCTTGCCAAACTGAAGGCTTACGTTGTTCGTTGTAATCATGAAAGTCTCCTTGTGAATATTTCTAGCTTATTGGCGAAGCATCGCCCGGTACATGGACAGGATGCTCTGACCGTAGGAACTCCCTGGGACAGCCCAGCGGCCATTGAGATCCTCCCACTTCGTGAGGGTCTTCGCGCCGTAGGTGCCCCGCACCAGCTCATAGCGCGGATCCACCACCGGCTCTGCCGGCCGGCGGGTCGTGGCATAGGCGAGAAGGTGCTGGATGTGGGCCCGGACGCCGATCTGGGACGTGGCAAAGTATGCGCCCTTTATGACGGTGCTGGTGGTGCCGAGACCGCAGTAGTTATTCTGATCCGGCGTGACGGTGCCCCCATAGCGGAAGAAGCCCGTCTCCTTCAGAGCCTGGGCGAAGGCCACATCGGGACGGATGCCCTCCCGGGCTCCCTCCTCATAGTAGTAGCTCACGAGCTCCTCGGGGGACACGGTGATGGCTGGATTCGGATTGACGCTCAGAAGATAGCGGACGCACTGCTCGGGGCTCGCCAGCGGCGTGCCGAGGATGGAGTCATCGCTGGCGGAAAGGGTCTGGGGCACGAGGGCTGCTGCCGGTGCTGCCGCTTCCTCCTCCTTCGGATGGAGAATCGCATCGATGCGGCTGTTGATAGAGCCCTCCCGTGCTGGGGCCTCCAGCGCCTGTCCACGGACAGGGAGCTTTCCGATATTCTGCTCCATATCCACCTTTGCCGCTATGGCCGGGTCATGGAGACGCTTAGCCTCGGCCCCGTGGGATCCCCCCAGGAGCAAGGAGCCTGCGAATGCCGAGGCTGCGAGAATATGAATTGTCTTCTTTCCGTTCCAAACCTTCCTCACGAATCAAAACACTCCTTGAAAACCATGCAGGACGAGCCTGCTATCCTAAAGAAAAATATAAATCCAATCGCTGCCCCTAGAGGAGAAGCGACCAATAACCATATACTGCGTACAAGAGCGACGCTGCTGCGAAAAAGCGCAGGACGAAGGGCACCTCTGCCTGCTTTCCTGCCATGACCTTCAAAAAGGCAAAGGCGAGAAAACCAAGCCCCAGTGACAGGGCGATATTTTTCGTCAGGGGCAGCAGGAGCATCAAAAGCCCTGCCGTCACTCCTTCGGAAAAATCAAAAGCAGTCAGACGCACTTGCCCCCAAAGGGAGAGAGCCCCTCCCACCAGACCTGGGACAAGCATGGCTGGAAAGGATGCCAGCTCCCGCAGGGTGGGTATAATGAGCAGGAGCAGGAGCAGCAGAGCTGCGGCTATGAATCCCGCCCTGCGGGTCAGCCCCATCGCCTTCGCTGCTGCCGTCTCCGGCGCAAAGGTCAGGGGCGGCGCCCCGAGGAGCGCCCCGAGAGCACTCACTCCATAGACTGCCCTTCTCCCCCGCTGCTTCTCCTCTGCCCCTGCCTCCAGAAGCACCTCCTGGCTCCCCCGCACATCCAGCAACAGAAAGAGCAGCAGGAAAAATGCGAGGTTTGCCACGTCCCCAACGGGGATGGTCTCCCAGCCGGTGGCAAGCAGGAATTGGAACGATGTCCTATCGAGGCCCTCTGGCAGGGAAAAGGGCGCTGCTGGAATGATCCAGAAGCCCTCGGCAAGGGAATAGATCGCCACAAAGAGCATGGAGAGGGGCACCGCCCCCCGCACCCCTGCCGCGCGAAGGGCAAGCAGCAGGAGGATTCCCAGGAGGCTGTCCAGGGCAAGAGGATTCTTCAGATCTCCCCGGGAAAGCCCCGTGATGGGGTCGATGGTAAGGAGCCCTCCGAGGGAGAGCCCTGTGAAGATGAGAAGGAGCCCGATCCCCCCCGCCAGCCCCGTGCGAATACAGGGCGGGATTTCCTCGAAAAATCGTTTCCCCTTCGTAAAAAAGGAGAGGAGAAAGGACAGGAGGGAGCAGGCGAGGAAGATCAGGAGCATCTGCTGCCAGCTCATCCCCCGGGAAAGAAGGGGGATATAGACGAGCCAGATCGAGATAGCGACGCTTGGCGCCACCAGCACCGGTGCCGACAGGAAGGACATGAGAAGCGTCCCCAGGGCCGACACCAGGAGGCAGGCAGCCGCCATCCCGTCAAAGGGGGCTCCCGCCTGCCCGTACAGGGCGGGCAGAAACACGAAGCCATAGGAGGCGGCGAACACAGCGACGAGCGCCGCAAGGATTTCTCTTCCCACTATCCCCCTCCTCCTTATACACAACATCTTATATTTTACCACAGATTCCATCATTATGCGAATGATATCTCGGTTTTATGGGAAAGTTTTCATCCCTCCATAAGGATTTCATGGAAGTCTTTTTTTTGAATGGTATAATAGCGGCAACTGGAGGTAGCATCATGCACACGCGTAATTCCCTTGCCATCGTCAAGGCGGCAGCCCTCGTGGCCATCGCCTTGCTTTTCCTCATCATCCATCTGGTGAATCCTGCTTTTCTCCCCCATCTCGTCGGTCTCCTCGCCCGGGGTGATATTTCTGAGACAGCCTCCTACATTGAGAGCTTCGGCATCTGGGCCGTCGTCTTTTCCTTTTTCCTGACGCTCTTCGTCAATGCGCTGGGCTTCCCGCCTGCCATCATATTTTCCACGGCGAACACGCTCATCTTCGGCATCGTGCCGGGCATCATCCTGTCCTGCGTGGCAGAGACGGTGGGGGTGACCATCACATTCCTCTTGCTGCGGTTCTTCTTCCGGGAGGCGGCGGAAAAGATCATCGCCAAGTCGAAGATGCTCTCGAGTATCGATAAGTACAGCGGGAAGCGGGGCTTTGCCGTCATGCTGGTGGCCCGCATGGTGCCCTACTTCCCCTCCGCCATTATCAATGCAGTGGGCGCCCTCTCCCGGATTTCTCTCAGGGACTATGTGCTCTCCTCCTTCATCGGCAAGTTCCCCTCCACGGGCATCGAGGCCATCATCGGCCACGACACCATCACCCGGCAGGAGGACCCCACCCGCCTCATCGTCGTCATCATCTTTGCCGTGCTGCTCATCGTGGGGGCATGGATCTATGAGCGGCGCGCTGAAAAAAAGGCAGAGGAAGCCGCCGCTGCAGCCGCGCTTCATAGCTCAGATATGTCCTGAATAAAAAACAGGTCTGTTTCATCTCGCAGACCTGTTTTTTTGTGCTCACTCCACAATGAGGAGCGGCTTTCCGTATTCCTTTTTGAAGGTCTTGGCAAGGTTCTTGAGCTCCAGGACGGCGGAGCCGTGGTCGTCCGTATCGCTTGCCACGATGGAGAGGGTCACGGCCTCCTCGTGATCGGCTGCCTTGAGCTCCTTTATGGTGCCCTCATAGGTCACATCGGAGGCCTCGGCGAGGGCCAGGAGCACGGCGAGCCTCCGGATGAGGCGCCACTCCTCCTCGTCCAGCATGGAGGCATAGCGATAGGCCCGGAGAATCTTCCCGCTGATGCCATGGTGGAAGCCGGCGATGAAGGCGGCGATGAGCTGCTCCTTGTGACGCATGCCATAGAGGGGTGCATGGGCGATGATGAAGGCGGAGTGGCGGGCATGGTCATAGTAGTTGATGGCCTTGCCCGCGTCGTGGAGCCAGGCCGCCACGCCGAGGAGCTGCCGCTCCCGGGGGCCGTAGCCGTGCATATCCCGGAGCTGGTCATAGAGGGAGAGTGCCGTATCATGGACCTTGGTCAGGTGATCCATGTGACGATCCTGCCAGCCAAGATAATTGTGCACGCTTCGGACGAGGACATCCTTTGCGATCTCCCCTTCTCCATATTTCTTGCCATAGTATTCATAGAAAATGCCATCCCGGAGGCCGCAGCCCGATACGATGAGGCTCTGCCCCTTTGCATAGCGCATGAGGACCTCCATGATGATGCTGCCGGCGGTGATGAGGTCCGCCCGATCATTTGAGAGCCCCTCCAGCTTTTTGCGGGCAGAGAGGTCCATCCCCTGGATCTCCTCCGCCAGGGCGTAGAAGTCCTCCCGCTCCACGATGTAGTTGTGGATACGGGAAAGCTGGTAGTCCTTTGCTGCCTGGTCCATCTTTGCAAAGGTCCTGGCTGTGCCGCCGATGCCGATGATGGGAAGATTCGCGTCCTTCACCCAGGACACATGCTCCTCGAATTTCTTCTGCACGTATTTCCGGCACTTCCCTATATCGCCAGAGCTGGGCTTGTCCGCAAGCGCGTACTTGTCCGTCATGGTCACGGCGCCCAGGGGGACGGAGTAGGAATGGACCGCACGCCGCCCCTTCACGAGGGTGATCTCGACGGAGGCTCCACCGAGATCGAAGAGCACGAAGTCCTCCTCCGCCATGGTGTTCACCGTCCCCAGAAAGCCGAGCTCCGCCTCGCGCTCTCCTGAGATGACCTCGATCTCTATGCCCGTCTCCCGCTCCACCTGCGCGATAAAGTCGCGCCCATCCGAGGCCTCCCGGGCCGCCGCCGTCGCCACGGCAATGCAGGTCTTCGCCCCCATGACCTCCATCATGTGACGATAGGCGTGGAGGCACTCCAGCGCCCGCTTTTTCCCCTCGGGGCTGAGCTTTCCCGTCTTGTTCATGCCTCTGCCGAGCCGGATGGATTCCTTGTGCTGGTATTCCAGCCGATAGGCGCGGTTGTCCGCAATGCTCATGATGATGAAGCGGATGGAGTTGGATCCCATGTCGATGATTGCGACTTTTTCCATAGGTGTCTCCCCTTGAGAAACAAAGGCTGCCGCTGCGCCCGCGCCGCTTTCACGGCCGCAGAGCGTGCGACAGCCCGAAATGAAATATGCTAGGTTATTTGACCACGAGCACAGGGCACTTGGCCTGCTCGACGATGTACTGGCTGACACTGCCGAGGAGGACGCCCTTCACGACACCGAGGCCGCGGCTTCCCATGATGATCATGTCCATGTCGTTGCTGCCGGCAAAGTCGAGGATGACGACAGCGGGAGAGCCTGTCTCGGAGAAGGCCTCCTTCTCGATGCCGCTGGGCACCATGGCCATAGCCCGGTCCAGGATGACATTGCCCGCCTTCGTGACAGCCTCCAGAATGGCATCCGACAGGCATGCATTGATGGCAAGCTGATTGATGTTTGCCACATAGAGGAAGTTGAGCTTTGCCCCGCATGGCTCAGCCAGCTTGATGGCCTCTGTGACGGCACGATCCGAGCTCTCCGATCCATCAATGGGTACGAGTATGTTCTTCAGCATGATAAAAACCTCCTTATGAGCTTTGTTCCTTCACCACGGTGACGGGGCAGACCGCCCCATCGAGGACTGCCTTGCTGACGCTCCCCAAAAGGGCTGCATGGAGTGCATCCATGCGCCTGCTCCCCATGACGATGAAGTCCACGTCATGATCCTTTGCAAAGGAGAGGATCACGTCGGCGGGCGTGCCCGTGCACCTATGGTACTCGGCTGTCACGCCTTCGTCCACCAGCTCCTTTGCGCGATCGAAAAGCGCCTGGGTCACAGGACCCGTGGGTGCCGTGACGCTCTCAGGAAGCCAGGAGACCTCCAGCGCATCCGTCTCACTATCGAAGTAGGAGACATGAAGCACATCGAGCACCGCTCCTGATAGCGCTGCAAGCGTCGATGCCAGGCGGACGGCCTCATCCGAAGCGGGAGAGCCATCCACAGGCACCAGGATTCGCATGAGTTTCTTCATCCGCATCCCCCTCCTGTTGACTCATCAGCCTTTCGATTGCTTTCTTCTTATGTTGTACAATTCGAGAAAAGGAGACAAATTCCTTCATATTTTTGAAAATTATTTCTTTTTTCTTGCATAATTTTTTCCTTAGCAGCGCCCTAGAAAATATCCCTCCACGCACCCCTTCATTGACATATCGGCTCCCAGAGTGATAGACTAAGCCATACTTGATATTTATCCCAGAAGGAGTATCGCATAATGTCTGAAAAAGAAAAGGAACAGCCCTCCCCGGAGGAAATCGTCTCCCACACCACCATCGCCGCTGTCTACCGGGCTGCAAAGCAGCTGGAGGGCGTCGCCCGAAAGACCCGCCTCATCGAAAGCGACTATTTCTCCGAGCGGGCCGATAACCAAGTCTATATGAAGCCGGAAAACCTCCAGCATACGGGGGCCTTCAAGCTGCGCGGCGCCTACAACCGCATCAGCCAGCTCACGGAGGAGGAAAAGAAGCGTGGCGTCATCACGGCGTCCGCCGGCAACCACGCCCAGGGCGTGGCCTTTGCCTCCCAGCGCCTCGGCGTGAAGGCCGTCATCTGCATGCCCGCCACCACGCCAATCCTGAAGGTGGAGGCGACTCGCGCCTACGGGGCGGAGGTAGTCCTCTACGGGGATGGCTTCGACGAGGCCTTTGCCCATAGCCTGGAACTCCAGAAGAAGCACGGCTATGTCTACATCCACCCCTTCAACGACCTGGAGGTCATCCTGGGGCAGGGCACTGTGGGCCTCGAGATCGTGGAGGAGCTCCGGGATGTGGATGCCATCCTCTGCCCCGTGGGCGGTGGCGGCTTCGCCTCCGGCGTGGCTCTCGCAGCCAAGTGCGTCAATCCCTCGGTCAAGGTCATCGGCGTGGAGCCGGAAAATGCCGCCTGCATGAAGGCCGCCTTCGACAATAACAAGATCGTGACCCTCTCTTCCTCCGATACGGTGGCAGACGGCTGCGCCGTCAAGACGGCGGGGACGCTGTCCTATGCCTTCTGCCGGAAGTACCTCGACGACATCATCACCGTTTCGGAAATCGAAATCATGAACGCCCTGCTCTCCCTCATCGAGAAGCACAAGCTGGTGGCAGAAGGTGCCGGCGTCCTGGCCCTCGCAGCTCTCGAAAAGCTCCCCTTCCACGGCAAGAAGGTGGTGGCCATCCTCTCCGGCGGCAACATCGATATCTCCACCATCTCCGCCCTCATCGACAAGGCCCTCATCGCAAGGGGCCGGGTCCTGTGCTTCTCCGTTCCCCTGCCGGACAAGCCGGGCCAGCTTCTCAATGTCTCCCGGATCCTCGCCGAGGAGAATGCCAATGTCATCAAGCTGGATCATGACCAGACAAAGGTGACGGACAGCTTCAAGAAGGTGGTGCTCACCGTCACGGTGGAGACCCACAACAACGAGCATATCGACCGCATCATAAAGGCCCTCAATAAGAACGGGTACGATGTGACGAAAATCTACTAAGCAATGTACAAAAATGAGGCTTCCCCTGTGGGGAAGCCTCATTTTCATAGCTTATTTTCCAGCCAGCTCCAGGGCTTCGCGGACGAAGTCACGGAAGAGCGGATGGGGCTTGTTCGGACGGGACTTGAGCTCGGGATGGGCCTGGGTGGCGACGAACCAGGGGTGATCCTTGACCTCCACCATTTCCACCAGACTGTCGTCCGGCAGAGTGCCGGCGATGACGAGGCCGTTTTTCGTCAGGGGCTCCCGGTAGTCGTTGTTGAACTCGAAGCGATGGCGGTGGCGCTCCTGGATAAGCTCCTGGCCATAGGCCTCGTAGGTGTGGGTTCCGGTGCGGAGCTTGCAGTCGTAGGAGCCGAGGCGCATGGTGCCGCCCTTCTTCTCGATGCCCT
>CAMCRT010000093.1 GCA_945877355.1 uncultured Mitsuokella sp.
TACTGGAAGCGGCGCACGGCCTCGTCGTTGTTGAAGTTCGTCATGATGACCAGCTTCTCGATGGCCTTGCCGTGGACGAGGAAGTCGCCAGCATCGTTGCGGGTGATCGTGATCTTGTCCGGGTCCTCCTCGGCGAAGTCGTAGACCTTCTCCGCCTCCTCCGCCTTCGGGGCCTCCGGCACATAGTCCTCCAGCCACTTGCCCACGTAGGCGATGAGCTCCTTCACGCCCTCCCGGGTCGCCGCCGAGATGGCGAAGAACTCTATGCCCTTCTCCTCCGCCAGCTTCTTCAGGCGCGGCAGATTCTCCCGGGCCTCCGGCAGGTCGATCTTGTTCGCCACCAGGATCTGGGTCCGGCGGGCGATGGACTCGCTGTACTTCTTCAGCTCCGCATTGATCTTATGATAGTCCTCCACCGGGTCCCGGCCCTCCAGGCCCGAGGCATCCACGATGTGGAGGATGAGCTTCGTGCGCTCCACGTGGCGCAGGAAGTCGTGGCCGAGGCCCACGCCATCCGCCGCCCCCTCGATGAGGCCGGGGATATCCGCCATGACGAAACTCTTCTCATAGTCCGTCTTTACGACGCCCAGCACCGGCGTGATCGTCGTGAAGTGGTACTCCGCGATTTCCGGCCGGGCCGCGCTCACGGAGGTGATGAGGCTGGACTTGCCCACGCTGGGATAGCCCACGAGGCCCACGTCCGCCAAGAGCTTCAGCTCCAGGATGAGGTTCCTCGCCTCGCCGGGCTCGCCGAACTCCGCAAAGGTCGGCGCCCGGTTCGCCGGGTTCGCGAACTTCGCATTGCCCCGGCCGCCCCGGCCGCCCTTCAAGATGACCCGCTCCTCCCCCACCTCCGTGAGGTCCGCCAGCGTCTCTCCCGTCTCCTCGTCCTTTACCACCGTTCCGGGGGGCACCTTCACGATGCAGGGGGGCGCATTTTTGCCATACTGGTTCTTGATGTCGCCATTTTCCCCGTTCTTCGCCGTGAACTTCCGATGAAAGCGGAAATCCAGAAGCGTGTTGAGATTCGGGTCCACCCGAAAGACGATGTCCCCGCCCCGGCCGCCGTCGCCGCCAGAGGGACCGCCCTTCGGCACAAATTTTTCCCGGCGGAACGCGCTCTTGCCGTGGCCGCCGTCCCCCGCCTTGCATATAATGCGGGTCCTGTCGATAAACTGCATACTCTCCTCCTTGCCCTCAGGCGCCCCAAAGGCCCCTGCCGGTCCACCTGTTTGGAATGCAAAAAGCTCCAGAAAGCGAAAGCCGCTTTCTGGAGCCTATCCATTCCAACGCAACTTCACGCTGTCGCGGAGAGGCAAGCCTCCCCAAAATGAACAAAATGCCTGCGCAAACCTAAGCGCAGGCATACGTCTTACATAGCTTCTTCCGCCGTGTAAACGCTGATCTGACGGTTGTAGCGGCCCTTGCGCTCAATGGCGACCTTGCCCGCAACCTTTGCAAACAGCGTGTCATCCTTGCCACGACCGACGTTGTGGCCCGGATGGAAATGCGTGCCGCGCTGACGGACGAGGATGCTGCCCGCCGTCACCATGGTGCCAGCGTGCTCCTTGACGCCAAGGCGCTTCGACTCGCTGTCGCGGCCGTTGCGCGTGGAGCTGACGCCCTTCTTATGCGCGAAAAGCTGCAAATCAAATGTGAACATGAAATTCACCTCCGTACACTTAGGATTCGATGCAGACACCCTCGGGACTGATTTTCTCGATTTCCTTCAGCCCCAGAAGCATGGTCTGCAGGATTGCTTCTGTGAGATCATCGGGCGCGCCTTTCAGCTTCATCTCGAGCTTTCCACTCGCATGCTGGTATTCCATTTCGCGATGCAGATGCCCCTGTATTCCGAGTAAGGCGGTCTGTGAAAGCGCCGAGACGCCCGCGCAGACGATATCCTCCCCTCGCTCTGCCGTGCCGCTGTGGCCCGTAAGCGAGAAGCCTGATATTTTCCCGTCTTCTTGACGATAGACCTTAAGCCGTATCATTATGCCTCGATCTTTTCAATCGTGACCTTTGTGTAGGGCTGACGATGGCCCTGACGCTTGCGATAGTTGGACTTGGCCTTGTACTTGAAGATGCGAATCTTCTTGCCCTTGCCCTGAGCCTCGACCTTCGCCGTCACCTTTGCGCCCTCGACAACAGGCTTTCCGACCTTGACGTCACCGTCATTCACGACCGTCAGAACCTGATCGAAGACGACAGATGCGCCTTCCTCTGCTGCAAGCTTCTCCACGAGGATGACATCACCCTCAGCGACCTTGTACTGCTTGCCGCCCGTCTTGATGATTGCGTACATTGTTACACCTCCCATAAATTTTACTCGCCGGCTACGGTAGGCAACGCCTTTTGAGACCTCGCCGTGCGGTTGGGGAAAGGAGCTCACGCTCCAAATAGGCGCACTCACGCCTATGTTTTAGAATCATACCATAGGAAAAGGGTGCTTGTCAATGCGTTTCCATTGGATTATCCAATGTATCCTGAAGTGCTTCCCGCACCTGCAACGAATCCTGTTTCCTTCCCGCTGCCATAAAATCATCGCTGAAAAGCCCTAGCCCCAAGAGGAGCTCATCCCATGTCATCTTCGGATCCTGTGGCGAATCTTTGGCATCATTCTCTGTTTTATGCATCAGGGCCTCCTACTCGCCGCGGCGACCGTGGTAGAGGCACCAGGGCTCCTCGCTCATGTAGTCGCCATCGTGGTAGCAGGCGGCTCTTGCGCGGCAGCCGCCGCAGGCGGCTTTGTACTGACAGGTGCCGCAGCCGCCGGAGTACTCAAGCGTCCGGAGCTTCTTCAGCACCTCGCTGTCCCGCCAGATCTCGTCGAAGGGCTTTTCCCGCACGTCGCCGATCTCCATCTTGAGATAGGCACAGGGCTGCACCTTGCCCTTCGGGCTGATGATGCAGTAGCTGAGGCCTGCGAGGCAGCCGCGGTGAAAGCGGCTCTTGTACCCCAGCTGATCCACGATGCGCAGGAACTGGGGCGCACAGGTGGGCTTCAACTCGATGTCCACTTCCTCCTGCTTCTTCATGATGCGGGTGAGCACCGCCTCGTACTGCTCCGCCCGGAGGCTCTCCTCCTCGATGGTCTTTGCGCGCCCCGTGGGCACGAGGAAGAAGAAGTGATGGGCCTTTGCCCCCAGCTCCACGGCGAAGTCCGTCATGGTCTCCAGCTCATGCTGATTCCAGTCCATGACCGTCGTGTGAATCTGGAAGGGGAGCCCCACGGCGGCGCAGTTCTTCATACCGTCCACGGCCCCCTGCCAGCCGCCGGGGTAGCTGCGAAACTTGTCGTGCTTTTCTGGGTCCATGGAGTCCAGGGAGATGCCCATGGCCATGGCCCCCGCGTCCTTCAGCTTCTGGGCCACCTCCCGAGTGATGAGGGTGCCGTTGGTGCCAAAGACGGGAATCATGCCGAGGCTGCGGGCATGGCTCACCAGCTCGTAGATATCCGGCCGGGTCAGGGGCTCGCCGCCGGAGAAAATCATGATTTTGAAGCCGGCCCGGGCGATTTCGTCCAGGAGCTTCTTGCCCTCCTCGGTATTTAGCTCCTCCTCCGCCTTGCAGCCCGCGTCCCGGTAGCAGTGGGCGCAGTACATGTTGCAGGCATTCGTCGTGTTCCAGGATATGATCTTCACTTTGCACCCTCCCCCAGGCCGATTTCCTCATCCGTCAGATAGCAGCTGGGATCCGACTCCCAGAAGTCCCCCGTTCGGGCCTCGGCCCGGGTGCGGAAGTTGCCATTGCAGTTATCGAGCCACTTGCACTTGGCGCAGCGGCCCTTGAGGAGGGGCTTACGATCCTTCAGCCCCGCGAGGATCGGGTTCGACGTATCCGTCCAGATATCGCCGAACTTCCGCTCCCGTACATTGCCAAAGGTGTGGTGCTGGGTGAACTGGTCCGGGTGGACATAGCCGAAGGGGTCCACCTCGGCAAAGGCGATGCCGGAGCGGTTGCCGCCGTTCCGATGGACGTACTCCAGAATCTGGGCCGCCAGCTCGTCGTTGCCCGCTTCCTTTTCCTTCAGATACATGTAGATGGCATCGCAGTGGTTGTCCACCGTGAGGATTTCCTTCTCCAGGCCCCGGGCCTCGAAGTCCTTCGTGCGGCGGATGATGGTGTCGAGGGCCCGGCGGGACTCCTCCGCCGTCACATCCTGATCCATCATCTGCTGGCCCCGCCCCGAGTACACGAGATGGTAGAAGCAGACCCGATTGATATTCTCCGCCTCGATGAAGTCGAAGATCTTGTCCAGCTCCTTGATATTGTGGTGGTTGATGGTGAAGCGCAGCCCCACCCGCTGGCCCACGGCCACGCAGTTCTGGATGCCCTCCATAGCCCGCTGGTAAGCGCCCTCCACGCCCCGGAACTTGTCATTCACGTCCTTGAGGCCGTCAAGGGAGATGCCCACGTAGCCCACGCCGATGTCCTTTATCTTCTGGGCCACCTCCCTGGTGATGAGGGTGCCATTGGTGGAAAGCGTCGGGCGGATTCCCTTCTCCTGGGCATAGGCCGCCAGCTCGAAGAAGTCCTCCCGGATGAGGGGCTCGCCGCCGGAGAAGAGCAGCACCGGCACGTGGAACTCCGCCAGGTCGTCGATGAAGCGCTTCGCCTCCTCCGTCGTGAGCTCGTCCTTGTACTTCTTCGCGTCCGAGCCCATGTAGCAGTGCATGCACTTCAGGTTGCAGGTCTTCGTGGAGTTCCACACGACGACAGGGCCCACACCCTCCGCCGCACCGTTCTTCATGGCGTGGGCGTTCTTCGTATAGCGAAGCCGGTCGCCAAAGTATTCTCTTGCGAATAATAGCTTTGTCACACTAATCATTCTTGATAAATCTCCCTAAGATACACAGAGCGCAGTACGGGCGAGGCTCACTTCGCCCGGATGCCGTCGAGGAGCATGCGCGTCTTCATGGCGATATTCTCCTCAAAGGAAAGGTCGAGGGCGCTGAAGGCCGCCGCCTGGTAGAGCGAGTGGAACATCTCCGCGATGAGGAGCACCGGGACATCCTTACGGATCTCCCCCTTCTCCTGCCCCTCCTGCAGGATGTTCTCAAAAATCTCCTTGAACCGGGGCGACTTCATGCGCTTGTCCCGCTTCCCCTCGGGCATCCCCGACTGGTCGGAGGCCGCGAGGAAGAGGGGCAGCACGAAGCGGTTCGCATCGAGGAACCGGGCCGCCAGGATCGTCACGGAGGCGATGAGCTCCGGTGAGCTCTTTCCCTCCGCCCGCAGCGCCTTCACATCCTCCTCCATCTGCTCGATGAGGGAGGCGAGGAGGCTCATGAGGATGTCCTCCTTCGACTGGAAGTAGTTGTAGAAGGTCCCAATGCCGAGATCCGCCGCATTCATGATGTCGGCGACGCTCGTCTCCCGGAAGCCCTTCGCCGCGAACTCCTTCACAGCCGCATCGATGATGGCCTTGCGGGACTGGAGCTTCTTCCGCTCCCGCCGCCCGAGGGTCTCTTCCTTCCCCGTGCCTTCCATAAAAAGCTCCTCCTTTACGGTTCGTATCTCTATTATAAATGAATGGCGTTCATTTTTAAAGGGAGAAATCCAAAAAATTCAATTTTTATAGCGAGCTTACCGATAAATCGCCGCTGTCTCCCGGAGCCAGAGGGGCATGGCCTCGTCGAAGGCAGAGCAGAAATCGAAGAAATCTCCCTCCACCTTTTCCTCCGCCTGGCCATAGTCCAGGGAGTCCCTCAGCTCCTGAAGCCTGGGTACCTTGTCCCGCTGGGTACGGTCATAGGCACCCAGCGCCTCCCGCAGCAGCGACTCCTTTGCGCCCCACCTTTTTGCAAAGTCATGAATGTGAAGGGAAAGCTGCTCCCCCTTCCATCGGGTGAAAGCCTCGTCCGCATTTCCCTCCGCAGGGATCTTGCCCGCCTCGATATCCTCCACAAAGCCGTAGAGCATCTGCGCCTGGGCTGTCTCGCCGTGGTTCTCCAGATCCTTGATTTTCTCCAGCAGGATGCGCTTTGACTCGGGATCGAGGGTGCTCACGCCGTGGACGGCCTTCGCCTTTTCCCCGATGAGCTGGATGATGTAGGAGGCGGTCACCTTCGTGATAGTGACGGTGCGGATGGTGCCCGGCAGCGGGATGATCGTTTCCTCCCCCTCGTCCTCGTCCTTCGGAAGCAGATTCTTATAGGCGCCCACGTAGTAGAGCCATTCCTCCTCCGTGATGGCAAAGCGCTCCGCGTCCCAGTCGAATTCATAATACTGCTCCACCCGCGCCAGCTGCCCCGAGGCCTCGCGAAAGGCTTTGAGGAACGCCTCTTTGCCCTTCTCGTCCTGCTCCAAGAGCTGCCAATCCGTGGGATTCGGCAGCGCGGCCCGCATGGCCTCGACCTTCTGCTGGAGCTTCTCCACCGCCACGGCGTAGGTATCGACGATGGCGCGGCTCGTCTTGCCGCCGCTGCCATAGAGCCGGAGCGCCTCATTTACAGCCGCCTCCGTCTGCCTTGGCCGGAGGAAATTCACGATGGTGCCAAACTCCTTCGACGGTCCCAGCACCCGGTTCGTCCGGGAATAGGCCTGGATGAGCCCCTGGAGCTCCAGCATCCTGTCGCAGTAGAGGGTATTGAGGTACTTGTCATCCCAGCCCGTGAGCATCTGATCCGCCACGATGATGAGGTCGATATTGCGCCCATTTCGCCCGCTGCCCCCTCGCGTGCCCCGGGTGACGAGATCCCGATAGTAGGCATCCTCGCCGTTCTTCTTGTCCCCTGCCGTAAAGGAAACGCCCGTATAGGCCTCGTAGTCCTGGAACATCTCCTGCACGAACTCGACGGGCAGGCGGTCCGGGTCGTTGGGATTCCCGAAGCTCACGGTCATGGCGATGTGGATAGGATCCGATGTGCCCGCCAGCTGCCGCTTGAACTCCTGGTAGTAGGCCAGCACCCGCTTCTTATACGCCACCGTCAGGATAGCGTTAAACGTGCGCCCCTGGGACTGGGCCTCCCAGCCAGCGAGAATCCGCTCCACGACCCGGGGGATATGGGTCTCATCCTGGTAGCGGAAGAGCCCTGCCTTCTCCGCCTCCGTCTCCACCCGGAGGTCATCCCAGCCGGCGACGGTCTCCTCCGCCTGCTCCTCTGATGTGCTCGGATCCGCTGCGAGCTTCTCCGTGAGCCTGTCCCGCAGGTCATCGTAGCCCGTAAACTCCCCCGTGTTCAGATACTTGATATGGAAGCCCAGCACATTCTTATCCGCGATGGCCTCGTCGATGGTGTACTTATGGAGGAGCGGCCCAAAGAGCGCCTCCGTGGTGCGGATGGCCTCGCTCGCCTCATTGATCACGCCTGCCACGTGGTTCTCGTCAAAGAGCGGCGTGCCGGTGAAGCCATAGAAAAGCCCGTTCCGCCGGAAATACTGCTTGATGGTACCGAGCATCTGGCCCATGGTGGTGCGATGGGCCTCGTCGATGATGAAGACGAAGCGCTTCTCTGCCAGCCGCATATCCCCTGCCGCCAGTAGCTCCTTGACGAGATTGTGGAGTTTGAAGGTGGTGGTGACGACGATGCCCGGCTCCTTCAGGCTCTTTTTGAGACCCGCCGTGCTCTTCGTATCATCGACGGGGACGGGCTCGTAGATGGCGTACTCCTTGAAGCGGCGGCTCGTGCTCGTATCCAGCTCCCGCCGATCCACCAGAAAGAGGATCTTGTCGAAGCCCGCCCGGGTGGAGAGAAAGAGGGCCGTCTTGAAGCTGGTGATAGTCTTGCCGGCACCCGTCGTATGCCAGACATAGCCCCCATGGCGGATGCCGCCCGTCTTCACATCGAAGCCCAGAGCAGCCATCTCCACTGCCCGCAGGGCATAGACCTGGTAGGGGCGCAGAAGCATGTGGCAGGCATCCTCGGGATTCGCTGCCTCGTAGATGACGAGGTAGTCCCCCACCATCTGATGAGCCATGGGCACATAGAGGAAGTGGTCGACGATGCTCTCCCAGTCGTTGATGGGCGCATTCGCATCGTCTGCCCAATGGAATACAAAGGAGGGATTGAACCAGGAAAGAGCCTTCGGCGTGGCGAAGTAGCGGGTCTCCACCGGCGACATGCAGACCATCATCTGGGAAAAGGCGAGAAAGCCATGGACGAACTCCCCCGCCTCATAATACCGGCGAAACTGATGAAAGGCCTCATCGAGAGGCACGTCTGCCCGCTTCTGCTCAATATTGATGAGGGGAAGGCCATTGATGAGGAGGATGAGGTCAAATCGGTTGCCCTTCTCGCCCCAGACCTCCCGGGCAATCTGATAGGTGGACTCGCCGCCCCCCACGTCCGCCTTGCGGAATATGGTGAGGGTGATGCTTCTCTTCGTGACCTTCGGATTCGGGTCCCGCTGAATGCCATCGATCTTCCCCGTGCCGTTCTCCATGGCCAGGAGCTTCGCCGCCTCGTAGCTATTCTCGATGGCCTTCACCCGGCTCATGACCTGGCGAAACTCCCCATCCGTCAGAGGAATATTTTCCAGCACGTCCGCATTGAGCCGATTGAGCTCCCGCCGCCAGTTCGCCACGAGAGTCTCCACCGTCACATGATGATGATTGCCATCCAGCTCCTCCGGCGCCGTCCAACGGTACCGCAGCAGACGCCGGGTCACATCCTCCTGAAACTGCCGCTCCGATGCACTTTTCACTCTACTCCCCACGGGACTGCCTCCTTATACAAATAGCTCGGCTAGATAGTGACTGCTAAATAACTGATAATTTTTATTTTAAAGGGTTTATTCAGGTATA
>CAMCRT010000094.1 GCA_945877355.1 uncultured Mitsuokella sp.
TGGTTTAGCGTGTCTATTTCTTGAAATTCGTGTCTACTTTTACTTGACTAGTGCAAGCCCTGCAACATCCTTCTCGCAGACTCCCCCTGACCCTATCGGGCCATCCCCCTCCAGAGGGGGACGAGGTTTTACCCAGTCTTCTGGCAATGGGATGACGTGGTGGAGCAGGCTGGCAAGGCGTAGAATTACGGGAGCAGCTGCAATCCATTGCGAGCGCGGGAGCCCTGCCTGCCTCCCTCTAGAGGGAGGTGGCACGCCGAAGGCGTGACGGAGGGAGTCTCCGAGGCGGATGTGAAATGACTGGCGGACGTGCCAAGAACCCCGCAGAAGGTGGCGCACGCAGCGCGTCGAAAGGAGTCTTGCTGCTGTCAGTCACAGGCTTGGATAGGGGCAGCTGGACAAAAGTACATATCGAAAGGTTTCTATACATGACAGAGTTGGCATCGGCTCGTAAAAAAGCTAGGGAGGGAGAGCGTCTTTCTTTGGGGGACGCTCTCGCCCTTTATGAGGAGAACGACCTCCTCTTTCTTGCGGAGGCGGCTCGGCGGGCGAAGGAGCGCGCCAGCGGGCGTAAGGTCTTTTACACCGTCAACCGCCACATCAACCTCACGAATATCTGCAGCTCGAACTGCCCTCTTTGCGCCTTCCAGGTGGAGGCGGGGGACAAGCGGGGCTTTGTGCTGGAGACGGAGGACATCGACCGGATCCTCGCGGACGCAAAAAATGTGAAGAACCTCACAGAGGTCCACATCGTCTCCGCCCTTCACCCGGACAGGCCCTTTTCCTACTATCGGGACGTGGTGCGCCAGGTGAAGGCGGCTCTTCCCCAGGTGGACGTGAAGGCCTTCACTCCCGTGGAGATCGTGAACTTCGCGAAAATGGAAGGCCGCTCCATCCGCTCCATCCTCGAGGAGCTCCAGGAGGCAGGCCTCGACTCCCTGCCGGGTGGCGGCGCAGAGATCCTCTCGGATCGGGTCCGGGAGATTATCTGCCCCAAGAAGGCCACCACCGCCGAATGGATCGAGACCATGCGGACGGCCCACAGCCTCGGCATCCGCACGAATGCCTCCATGATGTACGGCCATATCGAGACTGTAAAGGAGCGACTGGAGCACCTCATCACTCTGCGGGACCTCCAGGACGAGACAAAAGGCTTTCAGGCCTTCATGCTCTTTCCCTTCCACCCGGCCCACACGAAGCTAGGGGAGGAGAGGGGCCTTCGCCGAGTGGGCTCCTGGGAGGACCTCAAGATGCTGGCCCTCTCCCGTCTTGTCCTTGATAATGTGGACCACTTCAAGGCCTTTTGGGTCATGCTGACCATGCCCATCGCCCAGCTGGCCCTGGGCTTTGGGGCGGACGATCTCGATGGCACCATCGGCGAGGAGAAAATCATCCATGCGGCAGGGGCAAAGACCGGCACCGGCATCACGAAGGAGACCCTCAAGCGCATGATTCGCGAGGCGGGCTACGAGCCCATCGAGCGGGATACGTTCTATCAGGAAATCCGGGAGGAGGGATGAGATGCGCCTGACACCAAAGGAAGCGGAGAAGCTTCTCACAAATGGCGACCTCATCGCCCTCGGGCAGGAGGCGGACGCGGAGCGGCGCCGCCGCTTCGGCGATACGGTCACCTTCATCGTGGACCGGAACATCAACTACACGAACGTCTGCGAGAGCGAGTGCAAATTCTGCGCCTTCTACAAGCGCAAGGACGAGAAGGGGGCCTACCTCCTCTCCTATGACACCATATTGGAGAAGGTGCGGGAGACGGCCAACGCCGGCGGCACCCAGGTCATGATCCAGGGGGGGCTTCACCCGGACCTTGACCTGGAATACTACCTCAAGATGCTTCGCCTCATCAAGGAGGCGTTCCCCTCCATCGTCATCCACTCCTTCACTGCCACGGAAGTGCTCTACTTCGCAAAGAAGGCGGGCCTCACGGTGGAGGAGACCCTAAAGCGCCTCCAGGAGGCGGGGCTCGCCAGCCTCCCGGGGGGCGGCGCGGAGATCCTCGTGGACGAGGTGAGGAGCCGCATCAGCCCCAACAAGATTTCCACGGAGGACTGGCTGCGGGTGCATCGCACGGCCCATAAAATCGGCATGGAGAGCACCGCCACCATGGTCATCGGCTTCGGCGAGACCATGCGCGATCGGGTGGCCCACATGGAGCACATCCGCCGCCTCCAGGAGGAGACGGGGGGCTTCCGGGCCTTTATCACCTGGACGTACCAGCCGGGCCACACGGAGCTGGGCGGCGAGAGGACGAGCGCCTGGGACTACATGCGGACGCTCGCCGTCACCCGCCTCTACATGGACAATGTGGCCCATATCCAGGGCTCCTGGGTCACCCAGGGGGAGCGCATGGGCCAGCTGACCCTGGGCTTCGGCGCCGACGACCTCGGCAGCATCATGCTGGAGGAAAACGTAGTCCGCGCCGCCGGCACCAGCTACGACATGAGCATCCAGAAGATGGTACGCATCATCGAGGGCGCGGGCCGCACCCCTGCCCAGCGGGATACGGAGTACCATATCCTGCGTTCGTTTACATGAGAAAGGTGCTTTACGGCATATGGATTGATTGGAAAAAGGCAAGCCTCCGAATTGGAGGCTTGCCTTTTTCGCGAAGAGATTCGACAGGATGTGAAGAATCTGTTATACTTCATAACCATAAAGAAATGAGAAGAGCCGCCCACAGTTTCCCGACTAGAGGCGGCTATCTCATAGCATAAATCGAATTGGGGCTGCGACCGTTTGCGCATGCCTCTATCTCTGTTTGTATTCTAGCATTTTTTTCCTGTTTTTGCAAGATTTTGGAGGCATGAAGATGAGTGAGAAGATTCCTGCGGCAGAGTTTGCCATTATCGGGGGCTCGGGGACGCTGTCCAGCGACTTTCCCAAGAGGAGCACCTCGGAGGATGTGGAGGTGCTGGCGGACGATTTGCGGTTTGCGACGCCCTACGGCACGTCGCCGGCCATGCGGCTCTTTTCCGTGGCGGGCATCCGGGTGTTCACCGTAAAGATGCACGGCTGGCGGTCCGGCGTGACCCGGGCCGATGCCTCCCGGCAGATCTTCCACGTGTTCCGTGAGGCAGGCGTCCAGCGCATCCTCTCGGAGGGAGGCGTGGGGACGGCGAATCCCCTCCTCGATATCCGGGACTTCCTCATCCCCGACGACTACATCGACCTCTCCATGCGCAAGGACGTGATGCTGGACGGCCGGTATCTCCTCGTCATGCGGGATCCCTTTTGCGCGGAGCTCCGGCAGATCCTCATCGACGTGACACGGGAGCGCTTCGACGGGCGCATCTTTACCCGTGGGACGTATGCCTGCACGGACGGGCGTCACTTCGAGAGCCCGGCGGAGGTGGCCATGCTCCGGGGCCACGCCGATATCATCGGCCAGAGCATCTGTCCGGAGGTGTACCTCGCCCGGGAGATCGGCGCCTGCTATGCGGGGCTCTACTACACGGTGAACTACGGGGAAGGGATAAAGAAGTGGTCCCACGACACCCTGGAGGATATCTTCTACGACGACGCGCCCATGATCGGGGAGATCCTCCTGGACACCATCCGCCGCACAGCAAAGTCCCGGGACTGCGAGTGCGCCTCCCTCCGAAAGGAGACGCTTCTGAAGGACGTATACAACGAGGCCTCGTCAAAGGGCTGAGCTTTTTGCCGAAAGGAAATGCCCCATGGCAGCAGTTGTCATGGGGCATTTTTACGGGAAGTCTGTTACCTTTTGTTCAATGCTTGGTTGACCTTGACGCCGAGGAAAGAGGCGAGGAGGCATTTCATGATATCCCCCGGGATAAAGGGCAGGACGGCGGGGACGAGGGCTTCGACGAAGGAGAGATGCAGCACGAGCATCATGGAGATGATGCCGCCCAGGTAGGTGATGGGCATGCCGATGACGATGTCGAGGAATGCGTAGCGGCGGAAGGAGGGGGTCTTTCCTTTCAGGGCACTGATGATGGGGTAGGCCACGAGCCAGGCAAAGTAGAAGCCGCCTGCGGGCCCCAAAAGCTTGCCGAGGCCGGAGTTCCCCGCGAAGACCGGGAGGCCGACGGCCCCCAGAAGAATGTAGCAGGCAATGGCAAGAAAGGTCTGGCGCGGTGGCAGGACGAAGGCGGTGATGCCAAGGGCGATGGTGAGGGCTGTGACCATGCCGGGGGTCATGGGCAGAGGGAAGGATATGTAGGCGGTGACGCAGCAGAAGGCGACGCAAAGCGCCATCTTCGTCAGGTCCCGGACGGAAAAGGCTTTGTTCATAATGGACTCCTTTCAGACGATGAAAAAAGAGGGGATATTCCAAAGACTGTCTTGGAATATCCCCTCTTTTCTCGTTCCTGCAATTTATTCTGCAGCGGCGAAGATTTCTTTGCCGTCGTAGTAACCGCATTCTGTGCAGACGCGGTGCGGCATCTTCGGCTCATGGCACTGCGGGCAGGCGACGTAGCCGGGAGCACTGAGCTTCCAGTTCGCACGACGCTTGTCGCGGCGCGCCTTCGATGTTTTGCGCTTTGGGACTGCCATAGAGTTCACCTCCAAATAGTTCGTGAAATCTAAGCAGTGGTTGATGCTGGCGGGATTTCACTGAGAAAATGACATATAAAGAGATTCTAGCAGATTTCGCGCCGATGTGCAAGAGGAAATTTACAAGTACCAGAAGATGCAATCCGTTACGTTCGCATGCCCCACGTTCGCCAATTGCTCCACAAGCGACCGTGTGCTTATCTGCCTAAATACCGGCCTCCATCTTAAACGCGCTTCGCTTGGACGAAAGATTCCGGCCGGGGGCAGAACGCACACTTTCCTCGCTTGTTCCGCGACGGCTCTCTTAGGGGCATGTGAACGCACGAGGCGGTCGATTCACAAATCCCTGTGCAGAAAATCCGCGAGGGTCTTCTTTGGTTGTTGCTGAGAGGGGGGCGTGGGCATGCCGGGGATGTGTTTGATGGGGATGACGGGCTCCCGCTGGGTGGTGGGCTGGGGCGTTGGTGCTGCGGGTGCCGGTGCGGCAGTCCTGTGGGTGCCGTAGGCGCCGGCGTTGATGGCGGAGAGCGTCGGGACGGACTGGCCGCTGGCGGTGACGGCGGAGGTGCGCATGGGCTGGGGCTCCGGCACGTCCACGGGGATGCCCGCCTGTTTCAGGCGATCCAGCATGGTGTGGTGGGGCTTATTCGCCTCCTCTAAGGCGTGGGCATCCTCCTCCGGCGTCCGCACATGGCTGGCGGGGGCTGGCTGCGCCGCGTTATTTTCGGCGGCGTTTAGGTCCGTGAGCTCCACGGCGAGGGTGTCGCCGTTCTTCACGATGTCCGTGAAGTCGGCGGGGGCGCCATTGACGAGGATGGCGAAGCTCACCCGGCTCGTGGCGGCGGGGGGCTGGAAGCCCACGGCGAGGAGTGCCTCGCTGACGGTGGTCGTGGTGCGGTCCTCCTTCTCGAAGACGATGTCGAAGCCGTCGTCGATGAGGGTGCCGGGGCTGGCGCTCCGGCCGTTGACGGTGAGCGTCACATTGGCGGAGGGGATATGGACCTCCTCCCCCTCGTAGTAGATGCGGATGGCCGTGTCGCTGTCCGTGAGGCCCAGCACCTCGCCGATCTTCGGCGCATCGTCCGTCAGGTACTCGATGTGATCCCCCTCGTGGATGGGCATGGCGATGTCGGCGGGCTCATCGTCCAGGAGGATTTCCGGCGTGCAGCTGTAGAAGGTGTCCTTGCCGTTGAGCTTGTAGCGGATCTTGCGGCCGGTGGGCGGATAGCCTGCGGCGGCGAGGGCCTCGCCGATGCTCTTGAAGGCTCGGCTCTCGATGGTGTCCCCGTCCTTCAGGAGCCGGTCGCCCTCCGCTTCCTCGCCATTGACGGTGACCTTCTGGCGGATATGCTTCTCCCGGCCGTTGATGTAGATGGTGTACTCCTCGCCGGTCGTCACGAGGTCCTTCAGCCGCACCTCGGGTGTGGTGCCGTTCTCGCCGGGGATGATGTCGATGTGGGCCCCGTCCCGGATGACCGTATCGAGCTCCGCCTCCTCGTCGTTGACGGTGATGCGGGCGAGCGTCCCCATGGTGCCGGGGAAGGTCTTGCGCTCCGTGCCGATGTTGACCATGAGGCCGAGACCGGGGCGGCCGTTGTACTTCCGGAGGCTGATGCCCGCATTGAGGAGAGCGTCCGTGACCGTGAGCTCCCGGAAGTTAAAGAGGCTGTACTCCTCGCCGTTCACGTAGACGGAGAGGAAGTGGAGGGTGTTGAGGGAGGCGATTTTCAGGATGCCGAGAGGCGTGACGGCATCGGGGGACTGGAGCTCCTTCGGGATGTCCGCCATGCCTACGACACCCTCGGGATGGCGCACGGCCACCCGGTTTTCCGGCATGCCTAGGGCCTCCGCCACGCACTCCTGGAGGTGCGGCGTCAGGGCCCCGCCGCCCACCAGCATGACGGCCTGGGGCACATCGCCGTTGAGCTCCAGGATGGTCTTTGCGATGGCGCCGGCGAGATTCTGGACGTTCGGGATGATGGGATCCAGCACCTCCTTGGCGCTGAGCTCGTAGTTCTGCCCCAGGATATCGGTGAACTTCGTGTCCTCCCCGTGGGAGGCCCGGCGCTTGATGTCCTCCGCCACGTTGAAGTCCAGCAGGAACCGCTGGGAGATGGCCTCCGTAATCTCATCGCCGGCGAGAGGCACCATGCCGTAGGCGATGACGGAGCCGTGCTTCGTGATGGCGATATCGCTGGTGCCCGCGCCGATATCCACGAGGACGAGGTTCAGGTGGCGCATGGTGGGGGGGATGAGCACGTTGATGGCGGCGATGGGCTCCAGGGTGAGTGCCCGCATCTCCAGGCCCGTATCGTGGAGTGCGCTTTGCATGGAGTCAATGACCTGTCGCGGGAGGAACGTGGCGATGACCACGGCCTTCGCCTTCTTGCCCCGCTGGCCGATGAGGGATTTGAGCTCATTGTCGTCCAGCACATAGCGGATGGTGGAGTAGCCCACGCAGTAGTAGCGGGTGGGATCCTCGATGGCGTTGGAGGTGGCGAGCTTTGCCTGGGCCGCCTGGACGCCGGAGAAGTCGAGGTTCTGCTGTTGCTCCGCCGTGATGAGGCCCCCCACCTCGATCTCCGCCTCGCCTGTCATGGTGTAGAGGGCACGGCCGGCGGCGGCGACAGCTGCATTGTGGAGAGGCCCTGTCTTTTCCTCCAGCAGGGCCTTCACCTCGGAGATGATGGCCGCCACCTGGGGCACGTCGTGGATCTGCCCGTCCAGCATGGCCCGGGTCTTGTGCTCCAGGCGCGCCGTCTCGATGATGTGCATGGTGCTGCCCGCATCCTGCTCCGCCACGATGCCGATGACGCTCCGGGTGCCGATATCGAGGGCGAAGATGCGGTCGTGCTTGTTCTTCGCCAGCTCCGCTGCCTTTGCCGCCTTCTCCGCGATGGGCGAGCGGGGGGAGGAGGTGCGGCGGGGCTTATGCTCCTTCGTCTCCTTTTTCGCCTCCTTTGCCTCTTTTGCTTCCGAGGCAGAGGGGGCGGCGGTCTTCGCCTTTGCAGCAGGCTCTGCCGCCATGATGGTTTTTTCTGCGGTCGTTTTCTTCTGGGATGGCATAGAAACGCTCCTTGAATCCTGAAATCCGATTCTGCCGGGCGAAAATTGTCGCTCCGAGCAATTATGATGTGAAAATTCTTTCGATAAAAAAGGTATTCCTTTCTTATTTCGCGAATAGTATAGGAGAATCCTGTTTTTTTATAAAACAATTTCGCGAGATTCCACGGAAAAGTTGCGGACTCTGCGAAAAAATGGAAGCGGGGAAAAATATGACAGAGAAAAAGACGAATCGAGAAGTCATCACAGGCAGTGATTTCAAGCGCATGGTAAGCGGCGCCTACAGCGAGTTTTTGCTGGAGTACGAGCGCATCGACCATCTCACGGGAGCCGGCACAAAGCCGGGGACCCAGATCCTTCGGACCATGGGGGCGGCCATCGTGGCCATCGATGGGCTCCAGGACGCGGGCATCGGGGCGCTCTCCCGCCGCTTTGCCTCGGCGGCCCTTCTCGGGGCCCGGGGCAGCGCCGGCGTGACGCTTTCCCAGATGTTTCGCGGCATCGCCAAGGGCCTTGCGGGCAAGTACAATGCCACCTCCTCGGAGTTCGGCAAGGCCTTCCAGTACGGCATCCTCTACGCCCAGCGGGTCATCCCGGAGGAGACGGAGCGGCCCATCATCGCCCTGGCAAAGGCGGTGGCGAAGGGGGCCTACAAGGCCGTCCGGGCGGATCTGCCCATCATCGACATCCTGGAGGCAGCCACGAAGGCGGGCGAAAAGCATCTGGAGGGTGCGAAGGGGGACGCGGGGGCCAATGTGCTCTTCTCCTTCTTCGCCGGCTGCCGCAAGGGGCTTGATGGCAACTTCGTCTCGCCGGCCATGAGCCTGGGCCTAGGCCTCGCCTCCGGGAAGGCAGGCCTCAAGGACCCCCGGGCGGATCTCGTGCGGCCCTACTGCATGTCCTTTTCCATCCGGAACAGCCACATCGACGAGGAGGCCCTGCGGGAGGAGCTCGCCGAGGTCTCACCCTACCTCACCCTCTCCCGGAGTGCCGTGAGCACCCACGTCCACATCCATACGGAAAAGCCCGGCGAGGTGCTGGAAAAGAGCATCGGCTGGGGCAGGCTCGGGGA
>CAMCRT010000095.1 GCA_945877355.1 uncultured Mitsuokella sp.
ACTTCGCCTTTGCCATATTCGCCCAGGAGCATGGCTACATCGGGGCGCTCCTCGTATTCTTGCTCTTCATCTGCCTCATATTCTGCTGCGTGCGGGTGGCGAACCGGGCCCGGGATACCTTCGGACAGCTTCTGGCCTTCGGCATCATGCTCCTCGTGGCTGGGCAGGCGGCCGGAAACCTCATCATGGTGGGGGGTATGTTCGCCGTCGTGGGCGTGCCGCTTCCCTTCATCAGCTACGGAGGATCGTCCCTCATCGTCACCATGTGCGCCATGGGCATCCTCCTGAATATCAGCCGCCACGGCATCACGAGAGAGGAGCGCAAGGAGCTGGAGGAGCGGAAGCTTGCGGCAGAGCAGGCCGCTGTGGAGAAGAAGCGCTCTGCCATGCACCTGGTGAAGTAGCTTGCCGAATCTCTGGAAAATAGCTATAATAGGCTATAAATCGAACGATACTGTAGCATAGATGGAAGAAAAGGCAGGTGAGGCGCATGGCCTTGAAAATCGACGGCATGCGAGCGGGAAGCGCTCAGTCGCTCCCCGTGCGGGAAGGCGACCATGTGGTGGGGACGGACGCGGACTTTTCCGCAGAGCTCAGCGATCAGGAAAGCTCCCTCAGTCGCGACCAGATGGAAAAGCTCCTGCAGGAAATCGACAAGCAGGGAGCCCGCCTCTCCAAGACACCCACCTACGAGGAGCTCGGGGCCTATCGGGATCTCATCAAGAAATTCGTCAGCGAGGCCGTAAACACCATGTACGAGTATCGCACCCAGTCTGGGTGGGACCGCATGGGCCGGCAGAAGTCCTATACCACTGTTCGGAAGATTGACAAAAAGCTCGAGGAGATGGCGGAAAAGATCCGCCTGGGCCAGGCGGACCAGCTGAACATCATCGCCAGCCACGATGCCATCCGCGGCATGCTGGTGGATCTCTATATGTGAGCATCATGGACTTGGATTTTGCGCATATCATCGGCCACGCTCGGCAGAAGGAGGAGCTCTCCGCGATGCTCCAGGAGGGGCGGCTCCCCCACGCGCTGCTCTTCACCGGCCCGGCGGGCATCGGCAAGAAGCTCGTGGCGAGATCCCTCGCGGCGGCCATCCTCTGCACGGGGGAGGGGGAGCGGCCCTGCGGCATCTGCGAGCCCTGCCGCCTCATGGCGGCAGAGTCGAACGAGGACTACTTCGAGCTCGTGCCGGAGGCGGCTGGCAAGGCAAAGCCCGTCATCCGCATCGACGCGGTGCGCAGCGCCGTGGCACGGACCATCATGACCCGATCCAGCGGTCCAGCCGAGGCCATGGGCCGAGTGCTCCTCATCGACGAGGCGGATCTCATGAATGAGCCCGCGGCCAACAGCCTTTTAAAGACGCTGGAGGAGCCACCAGCGGCCGTCACATTCATCCTCATCACGGAGAAGCCCTCGGCACTTCTTCCCACCATCCGCTCCCGCTGCATACCCATCCCCTTCGGAGCCCTGAGCCCCCAGGAGGTGGAGGAGGCTCTGAGGCGTCTCGGGGAGACGGGGGAGGCGGCCCACGCGGCGGCACACCTTTCCGCCGGCAGTGTCCGCATGGCCCTCCGGCTGGTGGAAAATGACTCCCTGGAGCTCCTGGAGAGCGTCCTTTCCCTGCTGGAGGGGGCGCCGAAGCTCCCCATGCTGGAGGTATTCCGCCGGGCGGAGGACATGGGCAAATGGGAGCGGACCCGCCAGAGCGAGTGGCTGGGCATCCTCGCCCTCGTGCTCCGGGACATCCTGCTCCTGACGATGGACGGAGGCGGCACCCTGCTCCTGGGTGACACCCGGAGGGAGCGCCTCCTCGCCCTGGCCCAGGGCACAGCCGGAGCCCAGATCCACACCCTCCTCGCTCTGACCGAGGAGACGACGCGTCGCCTCCAATCAAACGCCAACCCCCGCCTTCTCTTTGAGGGTTTCTTGATATATATGAGTGATATTTGCAGGTTGTGAAAATGCTAGGATGCTATTTTGCACGTCTTAAGGCTAAAGTGACATCCGTCTCGCAGACTCCCCCTGCCCCTGACGGGGCACCCCCCTCGAGAGGGGGGGCGAGGTCAGACTCATTAGCTCGGCAATGGGAGGATATGGATCTGCAGGCTGTCAGGTAAGACGTTTCAGCTTGCTGGTTGCAACGAATCCCTGCAAAACGCGGGAGTCTTGCTTGCCTCCCTCTAGAGGGAGGTGGCGCGCGTAGCGCGTCGGAGGGAGTCTTGATGCTGGCAGTGACGTTTTACAACATGTCCGCCAGACAAGTGAATCCGTGACTATTTTTCACAATCTCTTTTGACATAGAAGGAGAACGTTTTGCAAACGGTTATTGGCGTCCGCTTCAAGCAAGCGGGCAAGATATATTATTTCAGCCCTGGGGCGCTCTCCGTGGAGGTCGGCAACAGGGTCGTCGTGGAGACAAGCCGCGGTATCGAATGCGGCAGCGTCGTCCTCGCCCCGCGGGAGGTTGAGGAGAACCCCGATAAGCCCCTGCGCACCATCCTGCGCATTGCCACCGAGGAGGATTTTGCGACCCTTGCCGAAAACGAGCGCAAGGCAAAGGAAGCCATGAAGATCTGCGAGGAGAAAATCGCAGCCCACGGTCTTGCCATGAAGCTTGTCAACGTGGAGTACGCCTTCGACGGACACAAGATCCTCTTTTACTTCACGGCGGACGGCCGGGTGGATTTCCGCGGCCTCGTGAAGGATCTGGCCTCCGTATTCCGCACCCGCATCGAGCTTCGGCAGATCGGCGTGCGGGACGAGGCAAAGCTCATGGGCGGCGTGGGCGGCTGCGGAAGGCCGCTCTGCTGCGCCACCTTCCTGGGGGACTTCGAGCCCGTGTCCATCCGCATGGCAAAGGAGCAAAATCTCTCCCTGAACCCCACGAAGATCTCCGGCATCTGCGGCCGCCTCATGTGCTGCCTCAAATACGAGAGCGAATGCTACTGCGGTGGCGGCTGCTGCGGCCGCAAAGCGAAGCCTGCGGTGAAGGAGCCTGCCCAGGGCTCCCGGGTCGTCACCGTGGAGGGCGATGGCAAGGTCATCTCCACCAACGGCCAACGGCGCACCGCCACCATCCTTCTCGACAACCACCGCACGATTGTGGCTAGCTGGGAGGACGTCATCGAGAAAAGCGAGGACGAGGGCGATATCGAGACCCTGGAGGCCCAGGCAGCCCAGGAGGAGGAAAGTGCCATGGAGACGGCGCTGGAATCCTCCGAGGAGGATGGATCCGCGCGATCCGATCGCTCGGAGCGTCAGGAACGGCCTGAGCGTAGAAATCGCCCGGATCGCAGCGGCTCGCGCCCCAATCGGGAACGTCCCCGGAGCGGGAGCCCCCGGGACAGCCGAAAGCGCCGGGAGGGCGAAGGAGCCCGGGATTTCCGCAGCAAGGACAGACAAAGGCGCCCAAAGGGGCAGTCTCAGGGCGGTGAACGGAGAAGCCGGGACCGCCGGCCCCGGGAGAGAGGTCCGCGCCGCTCGGAGGACTCTGAGGAATGACGAGGACCGACTGGGAAAGCATCCCGCTTTCCCCGGAGGAGCGTCTTGACGACTTGATGGTGCGCGACAGGCACCTCATCCAGAATAGGCAGGAATTTTGCTTTTCCATGGATGCGGTGCTGCTCGCGCATTTTCCACAATGGCGGGGCCGGGAGCGGGTGCTGGAGCTGGGAACCGGCACGGGCGTCATCCCGCTCCTCATAGCCGACGAGGTGAAGTGCATCACGGCCCTGGAGATCAATCCCACCATGGCGAGACTGGCGGCACGAAATGTAGAGCTCAATCATCTTGCCGATAAAATCGAGGTCATCGAAGGGGACTACCGGGCCATCGACCAGCTCGCCACCCGGGAGTCCTTTGACTATGTGCTGGCAAATCCGCCCTACCGGCCCGTGGGCCGGGGGAAGGCCAGCACTCTCTCTGGCGTCGCAAGGGCCCGCCACGAGGTCGCGGCGACCCTCGACGACGTGTGCCGCGCCGCCCGCTTCGCTCTGCGGTTCGGAGGTACCTTCGGCCTCATCCATATCCCCGAGCGGCTGGCGGAGATCTTCGTCTGCCTGCAGAAATACCAGCTGGAGCCAAAGCGGTTGCGCCTCGTGGCGGACCGGGCAGGGGCTGCGCCTCGCCTCGTCCTTATCGAGGCGAGGCAGGGAGGGCAGCCCGGCCTTGTCGTGGAGTCGACCCTTATCGTGCGGGAGGAGACGGGGGCATACACCCGGGAGCTGCTTGCTATCTACGGAATGGAGGGACCCCATGACTGAGGATAAAATACCGACCCTCTATCTCTGCGCCACACCCATCGGCAACCTCGGGGACATGACCTACCGGGCTGTGGAGCTTCTGAAGCATGCCGAGCTCATCGCGGCGGAGGACACCCGCCACACCCGGGAGCTCCTGACCCACTTCGACATCCACACCCGTCTCACCAGCTACCACGAGCACAACAAGGCGGCAAAGGGCCCCGAGCTCATCGCCTGGATGGGGGAGGGCCACGACCTCGTCTGCGTCAGCGACGCGGGCCTGCCGGGCATATCCGACCCGGGCGCGGACCTCGCTGCCCTCGCCATCGAGGCAGGCTTTCACGTCTCGCCCGTGCCGGGGGCCAATGCTGCGTTATCCGCCCTTATCGCCTCCGGCCTCGATAGCCGCCGCTTCACCTTCGTGGGATTTCTACCCCGGGGCAAGAAGGAGCGGGCAGAGCTCCTGGCGTCTGTTCGAGGCCACGAAGAAACATTGATTTTCTACGAGGCACCTCATCGGCTAAAGGAAACCCTGAAGGCTCTGGAGGAGGGCTTGGGCAATCGGCGAGCCGCCGCCTGCCGGGAGCTCACAAAGAAATTTGAAGAGTTCCAGCGCGGCACCCTCGCAGAGCTCCGCACCCACTACGAAGAATCGCCCCCCAGAGGCGAATTTGTCCTGATCCTAGAAGGCGCAACCGACGTAGCAACCCCCGCCCAAGAGGAGGAGAGGACACCCCTCGCGGCCTACCAAGCCCACCTGGCGGCCTGCGGCGACAAAAAAGAAGCCATGCGGAGAACCGCCAAAGAGCTTGGCATCAGCCGAAGGGATGTTTATCAGACTGTTTTACAGGCGGATATATGATATGCTGACATCATTTCATTCGTGATGCGGCAAGGAGGAATATATATGAGCAAACCATTTTACATTACCACCCCGATCTACTACCCGAGCGCCAAGCTCCACATCGGTCATGCCTACTGCACGACCATCGCCGACGCCATCGCTCGCTTCCATCGCCTCGAGGGCGACGACGTCTTCTTCCTGACCGGCTCCGACGAGCACGGCCAGAAGATCCAGCAGAAAGCCCAGGAGGCCGGCGTCACACCCCTCGAGTACACCACCAAAATCGTCGCCGGCTTCCAGGACCTCTGGAAGCGCCTCGGCATCTCCAACGACGACTTCATCCGCACCACCGAAAAGCGCCACTACGACGTCGTCCAGGAAATCTTCCGCCGCATCTACGACAAGGGCGACATCTACCTCGGCGAATACAAGGGCCTCTACTGCACCCCCTGCGAAAGCTACTGGACAGAGCACCAGCTCGTGGACGGCAAATGCCCTGACTGCGGCCGTCCCGTGGAGGAGGTCTCCGAGCCCGCCTACTTCTTCAAGATGAGCAAATACCAGGACCGCATCCTCGCCTACATCGAGGAGCATCCGGACTTCATCCAGCCTGCCTCCCGTCGCAACGAGATGATCAACTTCATCAAGCAGGGCCTCGAGGACCTCTGCATCTCCCGCACCTCCTTCGACTGGGGCATCCCTGTGCCCATCAACGAAAAGCACGTCATCTACGTCTGGTTCGACGCCCTGACCAACTATCTGACGCCCATCGGCTTTTTGGACGATCCGGAAAAATTCCATAAATACTGGCCCGCCGACCTCCACCTCGTGGGCAAGGAAATCGTCCGCTTCCACACCATCATCTGGCCCTGCATCCTCATGGCCCTCGACCTCCCGCTGCCCAAAAAGGTCTACGGCCACGGCTGGCTCATCGTGGACGGCGACAAGATGAGCAAATCCAAGGGCAACGTGGTGGACCCCATCGGCCTCATCGACGAATTCGGCGCCGACGCCATCCGCTACTTCCTGCTGCGGGAAATCAACCTGGGCCAGGACGGCAACTTCTCCCGGGATGCCCTCATCGGCCGCATCAATGCCGACCTCGCCAATGATCTCGGCAATCTCCTCCATCGCACCCTCTCCATGACGAAGAAATTCCAGGACGGCGTGCTGACGAAGGCCGTGGGAGCCAGCGACATCGACAAGTCCCTCCAGGCGGACGCGGCGGAGACCATCGCCTTCTTCCGGGAAAACATGGAGAACATGCAGCTCTCCGCCACCATCAAGCACGTCTGGGCCTTCATCAGCCGGGCCAACAAGTACATCGACGAGACGAGCCCCTGGGCCCTCGCCAAGGATCCGGCGAAGAAGCAGGAGCTCTCTAATGTCCTCTACAACCTCGCCGAGGCGCTCCGCGTCATCAGCGTCCTCATCGAGCCCTTCATGCCCACCACCGCAAAGCGCATCTGGGACCAGCTCGCCCTGCCCCAGGACTTTGCCACCGTGTCGCTGAAGGACATCGAGACCTGGGGCGGCGTGCCGGATAATCACACCGTTGGCACGCCGGAGCAGCTCTTCCCCCGCATCGAGATCGAGGAGGAAAAGGAGGCCCCGGCCCCGAAGCAGGAGAAAAAGGCAAAGCAGGAGAAAAAGGCAGAGCTGCCGGAGGGCATCATCTCCATCGACGACTTCGCCAAGGTAAAGCTGCGGGTCGCCGAGGTCCTTTCGGCGGAGCCCGTGCCGAAGGCGGACAAGCTCCTGAAGCTGCAGCTTTCCGTCGGCGACGAGGAGCGCCAGGTGGTCTCCGGCATCGCCCCCTGGTATAGCCCTGCAGAGCTCGTGGGCAAGCACCTCGTCCTCGTGGCGAACCTGAAGCCCGCAAAGCTCCGGGGCGTCACGAGCCAGGGCATGATCCTCGCCGCCTCCGACGGCAAGGACCTGAAGGTCGTCGAGGTCAACATGCCTGCCGGCACCGAGGTGCGCTGACATGGGGGAACTGCAGGACGGACTTGCCTTCGTCGATACCCATACCCATGTGAACTCCCATAAGTTCGACGACGACCGTGCCGCGGTCATCGAGCGGGCAAGGGAGGCGGGCGTCACCCGTATCATCAACATGGGGGACACCATGGACTCCTCTGCCGCCTGCGTCGCCCTGACGGAGGAATACGACGGGGTCTTTGCCGCCGTGGGCATCCACCCGGAGGAAGCCTATGAGCTGGGGGAGGCGGACGACGAGCGCCTCGCCGCCTGGGCGAAGTGCGACAGGGTCGTGGCCATCGGCGAGATCGGCCTCGACTACTACTGGGAACAGGATCCGGAAAAGCGGGCCCTCCAGCAGCGCATCTTCATCCGCCAGCTCGCCCTCGCGCGGGACTTGGATCTCCCTGTCTGCATCCATGACCGGGATGCCCACGGGGATACCCTTTCCATCCTGAAGAAGGAGGGCAAGGGCAACCGGGGCGTGCTCCACTGCTACTCCGGCAGCCTCGAGATGGCGGAGGAGCTCGTGCGCATGGGCTGGTACCTGGGCGTCGATGGGCCGCTCACCTACAAGAACGCGGCGAAGTTGCCGGAAATCGTCCAGAAAATGCCCCTCGAGCGGCTCCTCGTCGAGACAGACGCGCCCTACCTCACCCCTGTGCCCCACCGGGGAGGCCGCAATGAGCCGGCCTACGTGCGCCATGTGGCGGAGAAAATCGCCGAGCTCCGGGGCATAAGCCTCGAAGAGGTGGCACGCCAGACCACGGCAAACGCTGAGACCATCTACGCAATATTCTGAGGAGGCGCTAGGATGGCAGAGCTCACAGACCTTCAAAAGCGCGTCTTCCGCTTCTATGAAGACAATACCTTCGTCTACTATATCCATGCAAAGCCCATCGTCGACTACGACGGGCAGGTCATCTTGTCCCTGACGGTGGGGGAGGAGCATGTGAACCTCCACGGCATCCTCCACGGCGGTGTCCTCATGACGCTCGCCGACACAGGCATGGGGGCGGCGGCCATGATGAAGAACAAGAAGGTGGTCACCATGACCCTATCCATGGACTTCATGCACGCCGTGCCCCTCACCACCACCATCTACGCCCGGGGGAAAATCCTCCACAACGGCGCCCACACCATGACGCTGGAGTGCGAGGTGCGGGACCGGGCCAAGAAGCTCTACGCCAAAGCCCACGGCACCTTCTACGTGCTGGGAAGCTTTGTGGACGAGGACTAAAGCATGTTTTCTGCGGCCCGGATAGGGGGCCACAGATTTTTTGCAGAAAAAGCAAAAAAGGTGTTGACAAACAACGCCTTATCCTGTAATATATTACAAGTCGCCGCAAGACAGCGGGCACATAAAGTTCAAGAGCAAAAGAAATCCTAGCGGATAAGAAAAAAGTTCTTGACAACATGTGAAAGACAAGATATACTAAATAAGCTGCTTCAAACGAGCAGCGGACAAAGTTGTTCTTTGAAAACTAAACAATGCAGAATGAATCATTTGTGTGATTCAAGC
>CAMCRT010000096.1 GCA_945877355.1 uncultured Mitsuokella sp.
TGAGATATGCAGTTTTCAAAGAACTTTGGGTATTTTGCATGTGGGAAGTTTGAGTGTTCAACTTAATTATACAATCCGCCGAAAAAAATCATTCATCACCTTCAGAGAGTAAGATGTCCCTTAATACCAATTCGATTTCATAATCCCCCCATTTTTGGATTGTGTCAATAAATTCCTGCAATTCGGCCTCGTCCGTAAAATAACTGTCGATGGATAGTGTTTGAGCACCAGTTATCTGATAACAGTGGTTGATATGGCTGTGGCACTGAGTAAGATAATCCAACAGGGACTTCATAAAACCGCTGTGTGGAGTTATTTTTATAAGGGCATGTGTTTTATAACCATATATGGGGCAGTTGACATTCACGGTATAGTGATGGACAACGCCCAAATCAGTCAGGCGGTCAAGACGATTCTTGACCGCCTGACTGGTTAAATGAACGCGTTTTCCCAGTTCAGTCATGGAAATTCTGGCCTCTTTATGCAGAATGCTGAGGATTTCATGGTCAGTTTTGTCAATTTTTTTGTTGTTGGCAGGTAAAAAATTCATGGCAATGCTCCTAACTTGAAAACTTGAAAATTTCAAGTGATTTGTCTGCATCTCTTGAACTTCTGTATCGTAAATAAAATTCTAGCAAAGTATAATCACAATGTAAATTAAATTATGCTTCAGAGGAGGAAATGAAATGAAGTGGAGAAAAACTTTAATGGCTGCATTCTTGGGAATGACGATGATGACGGGCAATGCCTTTGCACAGGTTTCTTACCAGCATGTACGCAATGCTACGGGCAAATTGGCGTACAACGATACGGTATTTTTGATAGATCCCATGCTGGCAGAAAAAGGCCGTTATGAAGGCTTTGCTGGTTCTTTCAACAGTGAGGTGCGCAATCCCAAGATGGACTTGCCCGAAGCAAAGGAGGATGTATTAAAGAATGTTGATGCGTTAATTGTCACGCATACCCATCTTGACCATTGGGATGAAGTAGCTCAGCAGTTCATCAACAAAGATATTCCTGTATTTGTGCAGGATGATAAGGACGCTACTGAAATTCGCAAGGAAGGTTTCCGCAATGTTCAGGTGCTGAATCGGGATATCGAGTTCCAAGGGGTGCGCCTGACCAGAGTAGAAGGCACGCATGGTACGGAAGAGATGTATGCCAATCCCGCTCTTAGCGTACTGCTCGGAGAAAGTATGGGCGTGGTCTTTGCTGCTCCCGGTGAAAAAACTACTTACCTGATGGGCGATACGGTCTGGACGGCCCGGGTTGATAAAACGCTACAAAATCGTCAGCCCGATATTCTAATTATGAATACTGGTTATGCTAAGTCCATCGACTTCAATGATTCCATTATTATGGGTACAGAAGATGTAGGCAGAGCGGCAACGAGAATGCCAAAGGCCAAAATTGTAGCGGTGCATATGGATGCCATTAACCATTGCACAGTATCACGCAAGAATATGCGCGACTTTGTCCATAGCAGAAAGTTAGGCAAACAGGTAGCTGTACCGGATGATGGACAGATCATAAATTTTGATAAATAAGAACCAGCAGTTTACAGCTCTTGAGACATAATAAAATCACGTAGTCCGCCAATGGGATAGTTTACACATAAATCTTGACACAATCCGGGGAAAACATTTGTGCACCATCATTGCCATCCGGTTTGCAAAAATAATGCTTGACAACGGAAAAAGCGATAGGTATGATAGGTGATGTGCAATGAGCACGGTATTTATACGTTTACATCGACGAACAGGAAATAGTAGCGGATTGCGGCGCTTCCTAGCGAGCCGGCGGCTGGTGAAAGGTCCGGCAGGTGCGTTTCCGGGAATGGTCCTGTGAGAGTCCACCGAAAGCCATTGGGGTTCCAAGGCCAGTAGGCTGGGACGGCTGCCTCCGTTATCGGGCTACGGTATCGGCTTTCCTGTACCGGAATCGAGGAAGGGACATGTCCCTTTACAATCGGGTGGCACCGCGAATATTCGCCCCGGCAGAGCATTCTGTCGGGGTTTTATTGTGGATGGAGTGGTGGATTTGCGAGCAAAGCTATGTGGGATGCGGTCGCTGGAGGCGGCCCTCGCGGCGGAGGCGGCGGGGGCGGACTACGTGGGCTTCATCTTCTGGAGGCGGGCCCGGCGCTATATCGCGCCGGAGGCGGCGGTGCCCATCGCCGGGAGCCTCCAGCGGGCAAAGGCGGTGGGGGTCTTCGTGGATGAGGACCCGCGGGAGGTGAACCGCATCGCCCGCCTCGTGGGACTCAGCTACGTGCAGATCCACGGGACGGAGGATGCGGCCTATGCCCGCAAAATCGAGCGGCCCATCATAAAGGCCTATCGCTACGGAGATACCTTCTCGGCGGAGGCGGCAAACGCATATCCTGCGGAGCTCATCCTGGTGGATGCCTACAAGGAGGGCTCCCCCGGGGGCACCGGCGAGGCCTTTGACTGGGAGCGGGCGGCGGCGGAAATCGCCCAGGTCGAAAAGCCGGTGCTCATCGCCGGGGGCATCGGGGCGGAGAATGTCGCCCGGGTGCTGCAGATCTTCCATCCCTACGGGGTGGACGTATCCGGGAGCCTGGAGGAACATGGAGAGAAAAGCCTTCCGCGCATCGAGGCCTTTATGGAGGCCTTCCGGGAGGCGGCAGAAAGGGAGAGGGGCCATGCGTGATATATTAGCCGAAATCGTGGAGAAGAAGCGGGCCATCGTGGCGGAGGCGAAGGCGCGGGTGCCGCTAGAGGCGCTGAAGGAGAAGCTCACCTACGGGAGCTTTGCCATGAGCCACTCCTTTGGCCGGCGGCCCTGGAGCCTCATCGCCGAGTGCAAGCTCCAGAGCCCAGCGAAGGGGCGGCTGACGAAATCCCACTCGGTGCTGGAGCTGGCGAAGCTATATGAGGAAAACGGCGCCCACATGCTCTCGGTCCACACGGATCCCCATTTCCTCGGATCAAATGAGGACTTCCAGGCGGTGCGGGCGGCGGTGAAGCTGCCGCTTCTGCGGAAGGACTTCGTCATCGACCCCTATCAGATCTATGAAGCCCGGGCCCTGGGGGCGGATGCGGTGCTCCTCATCGCGCGAATCCTCAGCCGGGAGGAGCTGAAGAAGTTCCTCTATCTCTGCTGGAGCCTGGGGATGGATGCGCTGGTGGAGGTCCACGACCGGGCCGACCTTGCGGCGGCCCACTCGACGCCTGCCGACTACATCGGCATCAACAACCGCAATCTCGTGACCTTCGAGACGAGCCCGGAGGAGACGGTGAAGCTCATGCCCTACGCGGAAAAGGGTCGCCGCTATATCAGCGAGAGCGGCATCTTCGGGAGGTCGGACGCGGAGCTGGTGGCGGCCTCGGGGGTCACGGGAATCCTCGTGGGAGAGGGCCTTGTCCGGGCAGACGACGTGGGCGCCATGACGCGCCTTTTGGCAGAGGGAATCAAAGCACAGAATATACAGGAGGAAACAGCATGAAAAAGGGTAGATTTGGAGCCTACGGCGGGCAGTATGTGCCGGAAATCGTGATGCCGGCTCTCGAGGAGCTGGAGGCGGCCTATGCAAAATACAAGGAGGATCCGGACTTCCAGAAGGAGTTCAACTACTATCTGAATGAATACGCGGGCCGGCCGACCCGTCTCTACTATGCGGAGCAGCTGACGAAGCACTATGGCCGGGCGAAGATTTACCTGAAGCGGGAGGATCTCCTCCACACGGGCGCCCACAAGATAAACAACGCCCTGGGTCAGGCGCTCCTCGCCAAGCGCATGGGCAAGAAGCGCATCGTGGCGGAGACGGGGGCCGGCCAGCACGGCGTGGCCAGCGCCACGGTGGCAGCCCTCTTCGGCATGGAGTGCCATGTCTTCATGGGGGCCCTGGATGTGGAGCGGCAGAAGCTCAACGTCTTCCGCATGAAGCTCCTGGGGGCGAAGGTCATCCCCGTCTCCTCCGGCACCGGCACCCTGAAGGATGCCACCAGCGAGGCCATCCGCTACTGGGCCACGAATATCGAGGATACCCACTACATCATCGGCTCCGCCGTGGGGCCCCATCCCTACCCCACCATCGTCCGGGACTTCCAGAAGGTCATCGGGGAGGAGATCCGCAGCCAGATGGCGGAGAAGGGCCTCGGGAAGCCCGACTACCTCCTGGCCTGCGTGGGCGGCGGCAGCAACGCCATCGGCACCTTCTACGAATTCCGGAATGACAAAGATGTGAAGAAAATCGGCATCGAGGCAGGGGGCCGGGGAAGTGCCCCGGTGGACAATGCCAAGACCCTCTCGGGCTCCGGGGAGCCCGGCGTCCTCCACGGGGCCTACAGCTACCTGCTGCAGGACGACGACGGCCAGGTCATCGAGGCCTACTCCATCTCGGCGGGCCTGGACTACCCGGGTGTGGGGCCGGAGCATTCGTACTTCAAGGATGAGGGCATCGTGCAGTATGACTCGGTGACGGATGCGGAGGCCCTGGCGGCCTTCCAGCGGCTGTCGGAGACGGAGGGCATCATCCCGGCCCTCGAGAGCTCCCACGCTCTGGCGTATCTGGAGAAGCTTATGCCAGAAACAAAACCGGAGGAAACGGTGGTTGTCTGCCTGTCGGGGCGCGGCGATAAGGATGTGGCCATGGTGGCAAAGACACTGGGGGAGGAAATCGAATGAGCACGCGACTGGAAGCAAAAATGGAGGCCCTGCGTCAGGCGGGGAGGAAGGCTCTCTTCATCTATATCACGGCAGGGGCGACGGGCCTCGAGGAGACCATCGAGGCGGTGCGCGGGGCGGAGGCGGCCGGCGCCGATGTCATCGAGCTGGGGCTCCCCTTTTCCGACCCCATGGCAGACGGCCCTGTCATCCAGGCCTCCAGCGTCAGTGCGCTGAAGCACGGCATGACGACGGCAAAGGAAATCGAGCTGGTGAAGAAGCTCCGGACCTTCACGGACATCCCCCTCATCGGCATGGGCTACATCAATACCATGCTCCACTACGGCTTTGAGAAATATGCCCAGGATTTCCAGGCGGCGGGCCTCGACGGCTTCATCGTGCCGGACGTGCCCCACGAGGAGTCGGCGGACATGCGGGCGGCCTGCGAGAAGGCCGGCCTCCACTATGCGGAGTTCATCACCCCGGGCACCACGGAGAAGCGCATGGAAAAGACCTGTGAGAAAGCAACAGGATTTATCTACTGCGTGTCGAATAACGGCGTGACGGGAGTAAAGAAAATCGACTACTCCGTCATCGGAAAAGTCTGCGAGAAGGCAAAGAAGCTGACGAAGACGCCGCTGGCCGTGGGCTTCGGCATCGGAAGCCCCGAGGCGGCGGTCGCGGCAGCAGAGCACGCAGACGCGGTCATCTGCGGCAGCGCCGTGGTATCCCGCCTGCTGGAGGGGAAGAAGGACGAGGCCTTCGCCCTCATCCACTCCATGCGGGAGGCCCTCGACGCGGCCTATGGGAAGGAGTAAGAATATGGCAGAGCTATACGATGGCATGACGGCCCAGGAAAAGGCAAAGGATCTCATTTCCTCCTATCATCGGGGGCGGGTGGAGAAGATGCGCCACATCCAGGAAATCGCCGCCCGCTACGAGCAGGGGCGGCAGGAGTATCAAAAGCTCCTCCACGAGAAGCGGGACAACCGGGAGCAGCGGGTCATGCTCTACGCGGAGCTCAAGACCCTGGGCTGGTGCATGGGCCGGGACGAAAAGCGCGTCATCATGGAAATCAACGATCCGAAGCTCTGAGCCTAGGACCCTGCCTCGGGCAGAACCTGGGCTGGAACAGGAGGAAGAATATGAAGCTATCCCCCACACGAGAGGAATTTTTGGCGGCGGGCGAGGGCCTCGTCGCACTGTCCACGGAAATCAACATCGATCTCGACACCCCCGTTTCCATCTATTATAAGCTGGTGGGCGAGGACAAGGGCTTTATCATGGAGTCCGTGGACACCACCCACCATGCGTTCGGACGCTACTCCTTCATCGGGGCGGAGCCCATGAGCCGCATCGAGGTCTATAGGCGCCGCCTCATGATCGAGGAGGGGGGCCGGATGCGCTGCATCGACGGCGCGCCGGTGGAGGCCATCCAGGCCTACCTCTCCCGCTACAAAAAGGCCTATTCCGCCCTGGATATCCCCCTGGCGGGGGGCGGCATCGCCGGCTATCTGAACTTTGAAATCGTCTCCACCTTCGACCGGGTCCGGGGGCTTGACGTGGGGGAGGAGGAGCTCCTAGGCGAGTTCATGCTCTGCCGGGTCCTGGTGGCCTTCGATACCCGCATGAATCGGATGCAGCTCATCTATCTCGCAGATACCACGGGCCTCAAGGCTTCGGAGCGGGAGGACGCCTATGAGCGCATTCTCGTGAAGCTCGCCGCCCTGCGGAAAAAGCTCCTGGCACCCCTCGTGCTCCCCGAGGAGCTCACACCGCCCCGGCGGGAGCGGGTGGATTTTCTCGCGAAGTTCGGCAAGACCCCCCAGGAGTTCCTGGACGCCATCGGGAAGGCAAAGGAGCACATCTACGCCGGGGATATCTTCCAGGTGGTGCCGTCCCGGCCCTTCCGGGTGGAAATCACGAAGCCGGGCTTTCAGTTCTACCGGCGACTCCGGCAGGTGAATCCCTCTCCTTATATGTTTTACTTCAACTTCGGCGCCATCAAGCTGGTGGGGGCCTCGCCGGAGATGCTGGTGAAGGTGGCGGCCGGCACGGTCTTCACCTATCCCATCGCCGGCACGAGGAAGCGCGGGGCAAATGAGGCAGAGGATGCGGCGCTGGCCCGGGAGCTGAAGGCGGACGAGAAGGAGTGCGCCGAGCACGCCATGCTCGTCGATCTCGCCCGAAACGATATCGGGAGGATTTCAAAGCCCGGCACGGTGCAGGTGACGAAGCTTATGGAAATCGAGCAGTTCAGCCACGTCATGCACATGGTCTCCGAGGTGGAGGGGAAGCTCCGGGCGGACGTGCGCCCCATGGACGTGCTGGCGGCCACCTTCCCCGCGGGCACCGTCAGCGGCGCCCCGAAGCTCCGGGCTATGGAGATTATCCAGGAGCTGGAGAGCGCCTCCCGGGGCACCTACGCGGGCACCGTGGGCTACATGGACTTTTCCGGCAACATGGACATGTGCATCACCCTGCGCACCATGCGCATCGAGAATGACCGGGAGGCCGTGGTCCAGTCCGGTGCCGGCATCGTGGCGGACTCCGTGGCGGAGAACGAGTATAAGGAAATCCTGCAGAAGTCCAAGGCGCTCTTCCAGGTGGTCGAGGAGGTGGAAAACGATGATCCTGTTGCTTGATAACTACGATTCCTTCACCTACAACGTCTACCAGCTCCTCTCCCGCCTGGGGGCAGAGGTGGAGGTGGTGCGAAATGACGCCATCGCCGTGGAGGACATCCCAGAAAAGTACGAGGCCGTCGTCCTCTCCCCCGGCCCCGGTGTCCCGAAGGACGCGGGCATCACGGAGGAGGTCATCCGCCGCCTGGGGAGCGAGCTCCCCATCCTCGGCATCTGCCTGGGCCATCAGGCCATCGGCGAGGTCTATGGAGGGAAAGTCGTCCGGGCAAAGGAAATCGTCCACGGCAAGTCCTCCCCCATCCACCACAATGGGGAGGGCCTCTATGAGGGGGTCTCGGAGGGCACCCGGGTGGGCCGCTACCACTCCCTCATCATCGACCGGGAGACGTTGCCCGATTGCCTCGTGGTCACCAGCGAGCTCGCGGATGGCACCATCATGGGGGTGCGCCACAAAGAGCTTCCCGTGGAGGGCATCCAGTTCCACCCGGAGTCCATCCTGACCCCGGAGGGGGAGCGGATGATGGAGAATTTCCTGAAGGAGCTGCTCTGAGGCTTCCGGATTCTACCGATGTTGCGGCGGCTTTTCGCATTTTTTCAAAAAACCTCAAAAATGGGGTTGACAGGAGAGCTGCTTTCCTGTAATATTATGCAAGTCGCCGCAAGACAGCGGTAGCGCAAGGAAAAAGAGCAAAAACGTCCTAGCGGATACGAAAAAAGCTCTTGACAAGGCGCGAAAGACAAGGTATACTGATTAAGCTGCTTGAGACAAGCGGCAGACAGAAACCAAGTTGTTCTTTGAAAACTAAACAATGCAGAATGAATCATTTGTGTGATTCAAGCCAGTTGAACAGATTGCTTCGGCAGTCTGAAATCAACGATTGATTATGAACTAACATAGCAATCGGCAATTCCAAGAAGCTAGTGATAGCTTCGACGAAACAAATAATTGAGCCAAGTAAGGCTTTCCATTTTTTACGGAGAGTTTGATCCTGGCTCAGGACGAACGCTGGCGGCGTGCTTAACA
>CAMCRT010000097.1 GCA_945877355.1 uncultured Mitsuokella sp.
GGCATCAAGGCCTTTGGCCCGACGAAGCTCGCGGCAGAGGTGGAGGGCTCCAAGTCCTTCTCGAAGCATGTCATGCAGAAGTATGGCATCCCCACGGCAGCCTACGCGGTATTCACCGACGCGGCTAAGGCCCGGGCCTATGTGGAGAAGCAGGGTGCTCCCATCGTCATAAAGGCGGACGGTCTTGCCGCTGGCAAGGGCGTCATCGTCGCAGAGACGAAGGAGCAAGCCCTCGAGGCTGTCGATGCGATTCTGGAGGACGCGGCCTTCGGCACGGCAGGAAGCAGCGTTGTCATCGAGGAATTTATGGAGGGTGAGGAGGCAAGTCTCCTTGCCTTTACCGATGGGGAGACAGTGCGCCCTATGATCAGCGCCCAGGACCACAAACGGGCCTACGATGGGGACAAGGGCCCCAATACAGGTGGCATGGGCACCTACGCGCCTGCGCCTGTCATGACAGAGACCCTCGTGGACGAGGTGATGGAGAAGATTCTGAAGCCCATGGTGCGGGCTCTGAAAGAGGAGGGACGCCCCTACAAGGGCTGCCTCTACGCCGGTCTCATGATCACGAAGGACGGCCCGAAGGTCGTGGAGTTCAACGCCCGCTTTGGCGATCCGGAGACCCAGGTGGTCATGCCGCTCCTGCAGGGCGACCTTGTGGAAATCATGCTGGCCTGTGTGGATGGGACCCTCGACCAGGTGGACTTCTCCTGGGAGAAGGGCGCAGCCGTCTGCGTCGTCATGGCCTCCGGCGGCTATCCCGGTGCCTATAAGAAGGGCGTAGAGATTGACGGCATCAAGAAGGCGGAATCCTTGGGCACCCTCGTATTCCATGCGGGCACGGCAGAGAAGGACGGAAAGCTCGTCACGGCTGGCGGTCGCGTCCTCGGTGTCGTGGCAAAGGGCGAGGATATCAAGGCGGCGGTGGATCGGGCCTACAAGGGCGTCGAAGCGATTTCCTTTGAAGGGGAGTTCCATCGCAAGGATATTGCCCACAGGGCATTGGAGCGTATCAAGGCATAATTCCCGCTCGGCTAGACAAAAACATATCACGTATCGGATACGGTTGCGAATTGCAGCCGTAATTTTTTTGTGAATTTGTTGATAACTGAAAAAGATTCACATTTTTTCTAATAAATGCGACTGATTATACTTGACAAAGATAGTGAGATAGATTACCATAATCTTGAGTAAGAGATATCATTCTCATAAGGAAACAGGAGGCGTTCACGTTGACACTCAAAGAGGCCAAGACAGGCATGTCCCTCAAGGTCCTGAAAATCGGAGATACGGATTTGAAGGAGCGCTTGATGACTATGGGGCTCATCCCCGGGACGAAGATTACAGTCCTTCGCTCTGCGCCGCTGGGCGACCCGATTGCGATAGGCATTCGCTCCTATAACCTCGCCCTGCGCCGTCAGGATGCGGAGCACATCGAGGTACAGCAGGTCGGATAAAGGAAGGAGATACCGCTAGCATGGCAACCTTAGCAGTCGCACTTACCGGCAATCCGAATACGGGCAAGTCGACCATTTTCAATGAACTCACTGGTGCACGTCAGAAAATCGGCAACTGGCCGGGCGTCACCGTCGATAAAAAGGTGGGCTACACCCGCTATAAAGATCGGGCAATCTCCATTGTAGACCTGCCGGGCACCTACAGCGTCAATGCCCGCAGTCCGGAAGAGAAAATCGTCATCGACTATCTCATGAACAACAAGCTGGATCTCGTCATGGACGTGGTGGACAGCTCGAACATCGAGCGCAACCTCTTCCTGACAGTCCAGCTCCTGGAGCAGGGCATTCCTCTCCTTATCGATCTCAACATGCAGGACGATGCAGAGCGCCGGGGCATTCGCATCGATGCGAAGAAGCTGGAAGAGGTCGTCGGCATGCCTGTCGTTGAGACGGTTGGCCGCAGCAGCAAGAGCCGCAAGAAGCTTCTCGATGTCTTCACCAGCACGGTCATGGCCCACTATGAGGTGAGCCCGACGGTGCAGGCCCATATCGACAAGATCGAAGCCATCAAGAGCAGCGCCAAGTCCGAAGAGGAGAAGCAGGAAGAAATCATCGAGGCGCGCTACGCCCTCATCGATACGATTATGGCGGCAGCCGTCAATACGGCGAACATGAGCCAATCTACATCGGAGAAGGTGGATCGCTACCTCGCCAATGGCGTTCTTGCCCTTCCAATTTTCCTGGCGATTCTCTATTTGGTATTCCAGATTACGTTCACTTGGATCGGCCAACCGATAGCCGACTTTCTCGATGAGGCCATCAATACGGACTTCGTCGAGTTCATGACGGATACGTTGACGGATGCCGGCGTCGCTGACTGGATGGTCTCCCTCGTCTGCGATGGCATCATCGCTGGCGTCGGCGCGGTTCTGACCTTCGTCCCGCTCATCTTCGTCCTGTTCTTCTGTCTTTCCTTCCTGGATGGCACGGGCTACATGGCGCGCATCGCCTTCATCATGGATCCGATCATGCGCCGCTGCGGCCTGACGGGCAAGGGCATCATGCCCCTCATGATGGGCTTTGGCTGCGGCGTCCCGGCCATCATGGGTGCTCGCGCCCTTGACTCGGAGAAGGATCGCATGATCTCCATCCTCGTCACACCGTTTTTGACCTGCGGCGCGAAGCTGCCGATCATGGCACTCTTCGCCGCCATGTTCTTCCCAGACAATGCCGCCAATGTGGTCTTTGCCATGTACATCCTCGGCATGGTTATGGCAATCATCGTGGCGAAGGGACTCGGCTCCACGGTGTTCAAATCCCAGGGCTCCACGTTCCTCTTGGAGCTGCCGCCGTATCGCATGCCGGATATGAAGTCGGTGCTCCTCGAGACCTGGGATAAGGGCAAGGGCTACCTCATCAAGGCTGGTACGATTATCTTCGCAGCCTCGGTCCTTCTCTGGATTCTCTCGAACTACAACTTCTCCGGCCCCTGCGAGATTGAGGATAGCTTCATCGCATCCATTGGCGGTTTCATGTCGACACTCTTTACGTTCCAGGGCTTCGATACCTGGGAGGCTGGTGCAGCTATCATCTCCGGCATCCTAGCAAAGGAGACGGTGGTGGCCACCATCGGCGTCCTCTACGGTGCTGCCGACGTGTCCACGGAGGCTGCGGATGCTGCAGATACCGCCCAGACCCTCCTCCAGACGGGCATGGCTGGCGCCTTCACGAGCCTCTCTGCCATCGCTTTCATGGTGTTCTCCCAGCTCTACACGCCCTGCGTTACAGCTCTTGGCACCATCAAGAAGGAAGCTGGCGGCTGGAAGTGGGTGGCCTTCTCGGCGATCTACATGTTCGTCATCGCCTGGTTCGTCTCCCTGCTTGTCTATCAGATCGGCCGGCTTCTGGGCTTCGCGTAAATTTCCAAATATAATTTCCCAAAAGGAGGGAGCAATATGCCGACATTCATTTGTGGAGCAGTAATTGCTGTAGGTCTTTACTTTGCACTTCGCCACGTCATCCGCAATTTCCGGATGGGGCGGGAGGATTGCTGCGGAGGCTCCTGCTCCACCTGCAGCGGTGCGTGTCATGGTTGTCACGTAGCTCCTGCAAAATAAAATACGTTTCAAGGGCCTTCGGGGATTTTCCTCGAGGGCCCTTGCTGTAAAAGAGATACGGTTTTCGGATGCGGCCGAGCATTGCAAAATTATCAGGAGAGATTCTTTCTTTTTCTTGATTGGAGCGTAGAATTATGATAATATTGTTTATCATTATATATTATCTTATAGGAGTCTATATATGAAAAAGACGGAACTTGCCAAAAGAATTACAAGCTGCCTGACACTCGGTGTATTCTCCACGCAGTCCCTCCTTGCTTTTGCTGCTGAAATCCTCCCGGACAACAATGCTCCTGTTGAGGAGCGTCCGCTGGTGATGGAAATGGCAAACGGGATTCCCCTTGTCCATATCACGAACCCGACAGCAGGCGGAGTCTCCGTCAACCATTACGAATTCTTCAATGTCCCGGAACGAGGAGCCATCCTAAACAACAGCTTTGATCTCGTCTCCACGCATCTGGCGGGATACGTACAAGGCAATTCGAATCTCATAAACGGCCCAGCCCATGTCATCGTGAACGAGGTAACAAGCGCGAATCCTTCGGAACTCCGAGGTTTTTTAGAGGTCGCAGGAAACAAAGCCGACATCGTCATCGCCAATCCCAACGGGATCCTGGCAGACGGTGCCGGTTTTTTGAATACCGCAAGAGTCATCCTTGCCACGGGGCGCACGGAGGTAGACGGAGCAGGCAATCTGGCATCGCTGCGCGTAGATAGTGGAAATATCGTCGTAGCAGGCAAAGGCCTCAACGGGCTGGGGGCGGACTCTGCCGAGATTTATGCGCGGGCCATCGAGGTCAATGCCGGCCTTTGGGCAAAGGATGCGAAGATCGTTACCGGGCCGAATGCCATCGTTTACGGGGATGGTGTCATATCTCCCAGCGAAGAGAAGGGAGACGTTCCCGCCTATGCCCTGGATGTAGCTGAAATCGGCGGGATGTACGCGAACCGCATCGCGCTCATTGGGACGGAAAAGGGCGTCGGCGTCAATCTCCAGGGGCAGATAACGAGCACCCAGGCGACCTCCCTTGATGTGAACGGAAACCTGAAGACCGCCGGAAATCTATACTCGGATGGGAATACCTCCCTTCAGGCCGAGACTGTAGAAAACAGCGGGAAGATCATCAGCAATGGAAATACAGAGATCCGGGCAGAGACGGTTGTCAATAAAGGTGGAGCAGTATACGGGAATGAGATTTCCATCCAGGCGGAGGAGCTCCTCAACGAAAAGAATGCTGCCCTGGAATCCCGTCTGGCCGAAGAGATGGCCGTGCTGAAAGAGAAGTCCGACATCCTGGAGGCGGCTCATAAGGAAGATGTGACGCGATTCACAAACACAGGCGCGGAAGCGGCCTATCGACGGAATATCGAAGCGGCGGAACGGGCTTATGATGCCCAGCTGAAAATCGTAGAGGATATCAAGAAAGAGCTCGCAGTGCATCCGGCAGGCGCGATTGCCGCGAGACAAAAGCTTTCCGTAGATGCAGGCACAATCCGCAATTCGGGGGACTCGCTTCTGTACGCTGGAGAGGACATGGACTTGTCTACCCAAAAGAAACTGGTAAACAACGGGGCACAAATCGAGGCAAAGGGCAGTCTCCGCATTGCTACGCCCGTGACGCAGAATGAAAATGCCGCCTTTTCTGCGAAACGGGTCATCACGAAAATACAGGAAAACCCGACAAAGCTGCGCATTGATGAGGGCGGCCATAGCGAGCAGGGACAGGCCTTTCCGGAGTGGGAATTTACCGAAAAGGACAGCGGCTACGGCGCAATCCACAGCGCAGCTCCTGGAGAGAAAATCAATCATTTTACAGTCGTTCGGAGCCATTCAATTCTCTCCGAGGAACAAGTGCAATCCTCCCTTCCCGGCAGTATCCGGGCAGGCAGAGACATCCTTCTGGACGGAACTGTTGAAAACGAGGACAGCCGCGTCGTGGCAGGCGGAACCCTGCAGGCGACAGGACCCGTCCATAACACGGCCACAATGCAGCAGGAGATGGCAGTCACCTTCGGGACGGTCCAGCCCAGCTATACGGAACGAAGAAACTGGCTCCACAAGGGAAAGGTGCGAAAGTATGGCGACAGCTCCTACATGACACCGGAAATCGCAAAGAGCAATCCGTCGCCCCTAGGCATCCAGCTTTATGCAGACAGCAAGGATGACCTCGCCAAACAGGCGGATATTACAGCAAAGGAGCGGGAGCGCGTACAGAGTGCCCTTTCTCCCTTCGGGCTTGTTCCAACGGCCTCGGGCCAAGGAGAGCAGCCAGGACAGGTGGGGAGTTTTTCTATCAGCGCACTCTATCGTGTTCATCCAGAAGCTACGGCAAAGTACCTCGTCGAGACAGATCCCGCCTTCACCAGCAAAAGGAAATTTCTTTCCTCCGACTACATGTATCGCCAGCTGAAGTGGGATATGGACAAAGTCCCCAGGCGGATAGGCGACGGCTTCTATGAGCAGCAGCTTTTGGCCGACCAGATTCTCCGGCAGACAGGCAAGCGTCATCTCGAAGGCTATGAAGATGACGAAGAGGCGTACAAAGCTCTTATGGATGCGGGGGTGGCATACGCCAAAGAAGTGAACCTCGCTCCCGGCATCGCCCTCTCAAAGGAGCAGGCCACAGCACTCACCCGCGATATGATATGGCTGGAGGAACGGGAAGTCACTTTGAATGGCAAGAGGGAACGGGGGATATATCCTGTCCTTTATAGCAGAAATGCAAAGGGCTTGCGTCTCTCAGAGGGAGGCAGCCTCATATCGGCGAAGAATCTTGTCCTTGAGACGAAGGAAGGCATCACAAATGCAGGAACCCTCTACGGCGAAAGCATTCAGGCAGCAGCAGGAAATATTGAAAATACAGGTCAGATTCTTGGGCAAAACATCAATCTAAGCTCCGGGAAGAATATCCAGGTGCAGGGCTCCATCCTTGGAGATAAGAATGTCCTCTTGGAAGCAAAAGGGGATATCGCCGTCAATAGCACCACGGAACGCCTTGCCCATCAGGACGTCCTCAATACTACAGCCAGAATCTCCGTCACGGGAGACGGAGGCCGCCTGGTGATGAACGCTGGGAAAAATCTGGAGCTGGCAGGTGCGACGCTCATGGCCTCCGGAGAAAAAGGCAAGATCCAGCTAGCTGCTGGACAGGATGCAATCCTATCGACGAAGAAGCTCCAAAGCGATAAGGACATGACGGCAAGTGCGGAGAATTACCTGCGCACGAAGCGAGGCACGGGGCTCGGAACGGAAATCCATGCGGATGGGGATATCACGATTTCCGCAGGAAACGATATTATGGCAAGGGCCGCGACCGTTAGCAGCGAGGAGGGAACCGTCTCCCTTGCAGCCGGAAACGACATTTCCTTGGAAGCCGGGCGGGAGACGGCAGAGGATCACTATGGAATCCAGTACAAGGGAAGCGGGCTCCTCTCGACGAAGACCACCACAATCCGCTCAGATGCGGAGACGGACACAGCCCGTACAACCGACATCACAGGGAAGAACATCACCCTTTCTGCCAAGCGTGATATAGCCCTCTCTGCGGCCAATATCGTGGCGGACAAGGAGGTATCTGTCGATGCCGGACAGGATTTTTCGGCCGCATCCGCCGAAGATTATTCCCATACAGAAAACCATAAGGCCGTCAAGAAATCCGGGATCCTCTCCTCGGGTGGGATTGGCTTTACGATTGGCACGCAAGAAACAAAGACGACTCGGGACAGGGATGCCATGACCCAGCAGGGCACGAATATCGCTGCGCTTGATGGGAGCGTCTCCGTCAATGCAGAAGGAAAAGCCCATATCTCCTCCAGCAACATTCTTGCGGGGAAGGATGCAACCCTCTCGGCAAAGGAAATCACAATCGACGGAAAGGACAACGTCTATCGCGATATCCTCACACAGGAGGAGAAGACAACAGGCCTGACCATAAGCTTTGGGGCGGGGCTCCTCGACCTGGGGCAGGAAATCTACACGCCTATCAAGCGCATGGGCGAGGTTCGAGATGACCGTCTCAAGGCCCTGTATGCCTACCAGGCAGGACGGATCCTACACGATGAATTCTCGGCAGGAAATCCCCTGACAGATAAATCCATATCGCTCCATATCGGCTTAGGAACAAGCCAATCCTATAGCCGTACGGAGAATATCCAAAAGGAATATGCGGGCAGCCAGATTACCGCAGGAGAGAATGCAAACCTCACTGCAACAGAGAAGGATCTGACGGTCAAGGGCAGCAACGTAGCAGGAAGAACTGTGTCCCTCGCAGCACAAGGGAATGTGCGTCTGGAAGCGGGAGAGAATACAAGCATAACCACCACGGAGGATAGATATAGCTCGGCGGG
>CAMCRT010000098.1 GCA_945877355.1 uncultured Mitsuokella sp.
GAATATTTCAGGGGCTTTCGGATGGAAGCCTCGTTTTTCCGTGTTTGAGGGATGGATAGATGAAGCAGCTATTTCAAGCGATGCAAAGGGATCCTGCGATGGGAAGGCTCCAGGAGGCAGTGGGGAAGCGGCCCCAACAGGTGCTCCTCTATGGGCTGGGGGGCTCGGTGAAGTATGCGGCCTTTGCGGCCTGTGCCCAGCAGATGGAGGGGCCCCTTGTGGTGCTCGTCCATGGGCGGGAGGCGCTCGCTGACTGGCGGGACTCTCTCGTGTCGCTGCTGCCGGACCGACCTGTCCTCGTGCTGCCGCAGGTGGATGATTCCTCCGTGGCGGCAGAGGCAAAGGGCATGGAGCGGGCGGCCCAGCGCATGGATATCCTCGTGCGGCTTGCCGAGGGGAAGAAGGTCGTGGTGCTCTCCGATATGGAGGCGGCCGTCCAGCACGATATCACGCCGCAAGTCTTCCGCAGCAGGAGCGTCGCGCTGAAGTCCGGCGCTGTACTTCCGCGGGAGCAGCTCCTGCGGAATCTGGTGGAGCTCGGCTACAGCCATGCGGATGAGGTGGAGCATATCGGGGAGTTCGCCGCCCGGGGCGGCATCGTGGATATTTTCCCCGTCAATGCGGTATCGCCAATCCGCATCGAGTTCTTTGATGATGAGATCGACTCCATTCGCGTCTACGATGTGGATACGAAGCGTTCCCAGGAGACCATCGGGGAGGCAGTGCTCTTTCCCCTTGTCAAGTCCATGGAAAAGGAGGGGGAGTTTGCCCCATTCTTCTTCTTCCTGCAGGGCGGCCTCCTCGTATTTGACGAGCCGGCCCGCCTGCGGGAGGAGATCCGCCGCATGGTATCCGAGACGCCGGAGATAAAGGACACCATCTTCACCTGGGAGGAGCTGACGGAGGCGGCCCGTCCCCAGACGGCGGTCTACTCTGCCCTCATGCTCCAGCAGATTCCCGGCGTGGAGGCGGCCCAGACCATCAGCACCCAGGCGACCCAGATGACGCCCTTCCAGCGGCAGATGGAGCTCTTCGAGGGGGAGCTGGGCCGCTGGATCAGCCAGAAGCAGACGGTGGTGCTCCTGCTCTCGTCGAAGGACAAGGCCAACGCCATGCATGAAATGCTGGCGAAGCGGCGCATTCCCTCCCTGGTGGGGGAGGCAGAGGAGCCATACAGCGACCGGGCAGTCAATATCCGCCTCGGCTATCTCGCCTCTGGCTTCGAGATGGCCTCGGCCCGCCTCGTGGTGGTGACGGAGCGGGATATCTTCGGCCGGTCGAAGCGCCGCACGGCTCCTGCTCGGAAAAGCGGCCAGGGCGAGCGCATCGCCCACTTCCGGGATATCCGCCCCGGGGACTATGTGGTTCACGAGGCCCACGGAATCGGCAAGTATCTGGGGGTGGAGACGCTCGAGGTGGGGGGCGTCCACAAGGACTATCTCCACATCAAGTACGGCGGCGACGACAAGCTCTTTGTGCCGACCGACCAGGTGAGCCTCCTGCAGAAGTACATCGGTACGGAGGGGGAGGTGCCCCGGCTCCACCGCATGGGGGGCACGGAGTGGACGAAGGCGAAGGCCCGGGCGAAGAAGTCCGTGGAGGACATCGCCAAGAAGCTCATCGAGATCTACGCGAAGCGCAAGAATGCCAAGGGCACGGCCTTCCCGCCGGACGACAGCAGCCAGCGGGAGTTCGAGGAGGCCTTTCCCTATCAGGAGACGGAGGATCAGCTCCGGGCCATCGCGGAGATCAAGGCGGACATGGAGAAGGAAAAGCCCATGGAGCGGCTGCTGTGCGGTGACGTGGGCTTCGGCAAGACGGAGGTGGCCATCCGGGCAGCCTACAAGGCGGCCATGGACGGCAAGCAGGTGGCTGTCCTTGTGCCCACGACGGTGCTGGCCCAGCAGCACTACCAGACCTTCGTGGCGCGCTTTCAGGACTTCGCCCCCACGGTGGATGTGATATGCCGCTTCCGCACGGCGAAGCAGCAGAGGTCGACGCTGGAGAAGGTGCGCCTCGGCCAGGTAGACATCCTCATCGGCACCCATGCGATCCTGAACCAGGAGAAGGTCATCTGGAAGGATCTGGGACTCCTCATCGTGGACGAGGAGCAGCGCTTTGGCGTGAAGCAGAAGGAGAAGATCAAGAGCCTCGCCGAGGGCATCGACGTGCTGACCCTCTCCGCCACGCCGATCCCGAGGACGCTCCACATGTCCCTCGTGGGGGCGAGGGACATGAGCGTCATCGAGACGCCGCCAGCGGAGCGGTTCCCTGTGCAGACCTATGTGGTGGAAAACAGCGATGCCGTCATCGCAAATGCCATAAAGCGGGAGCTCCGGCGGGGCGGGCAGGTCTATTTCGTCTACAATCGCGTCGATACCATCGACCACATGCGGCGGCGCCTCGAGGTCCTCGTGCCGGAGGCCCGCATCATGACGGCCCATGGGCAGATGAGCGAGAAGCTCCTGGAGAAGGTCATGATGGATTTCTACGAGGGCACCTACGATGTGCTTCTCGCTACCAGCATCATCGAAAACGGCCTCGACATCGCCAATGCCAATACAATCCTCGTGTATAATGCGGATCACTTCGGCCTGTCCCAGCTCTATCAGATGCGTGGCAGGGTCGGCCGCTCCCATCACATGGCCTTTGCCTACTTCATCTACCAGGCAGACAAGGTGCTCACGGAGACGGCGGAGAAGCGGCTTCAGGCCATGAAGGACTTCGCCGAGCTGGGCGCGGGCTTCAAGATCGCCATGCGGGATCTCGAGATCCGGGGGGCGGGCAACCTCCTGGGGGCCCAGCAGCACGGCCACATCGCCTCCGTGGGCTTCGAGATGTATGTGAAGCTCCTGGAGGAGGCAGTGGAGAGGCTCCAGAAGGGCAAGAAGGCGGAGGATGTGCCGCCAGAGCCCTACATCGACATGACGGTGGATGCCTATATCGACAGTGACTACATAGGGGACGCCATGCACAAGCTGGAGGTCTACCGGCGCATTGTGGCCATTCGCGACAACGACGAGATTCCCGCCCTCATCGATGAGCTCATCGACCGCTTCGGGGAGCCCACGAAGCCTGTCATGCGTCTCTTATCCATCGCCCGCATCAAGAACTATGCCCGGAAGCTATCGCTCAGGACGGTGCAGGAGACACCGGGGGCAGTCAGCTTTTACCTGCTGCAGGGGAAAAAGCTGCCGGCGGCAGGGCTCATAGCGCTGGATCGCTTTTTCGGGCGCAATATGAAGATGCTGCCGGAGCAGGCGGGCTTTCGCATCACGCTATCTGCCAAGTGGCAGAAGGATATCCTGAATGTGGTGACCCGAACTCTCATGCTGGCTTCGGGGGAAGAGGATGCCATGGAGAAGAAGGATACGGGGGAAGAAAGGAAAGAGGCAAATGGCTGAATTGACCGTTGTGGGGCTGGGTCCCGGCAGGGCAGGGCTCATCACAGAGGAGACCTGGGATGTCTTTCAGAGGGAGCAGCAGGTGCTTCTTCGGACTTGCATCCATCCGACGGTGGAGGAGCTGAAGAGGCGCCAGATCCCCTTTTCCTCCTACGATTCCTTCTACGAGGAGGCGGAGGACTTCGCCTCGCTCTATCAGGCGATTGCAGAGGATCTGCTGGATAGGGCGGAGAAGGAGCCCATCACCTACGCCGTGCCCGGCAGCCCCTTTGTGGCGGAGCGGACAGTGGTGCTCCTGCGGGAGCTCTCCAAGGGGCGGGATGTGAAGCTGACGATTCTCCCTGCCATGAGCTTCGTGGAGGTGCTCTGCGCTCGCCTCGCCCTTGACCCGGTGGAGGGGCTCACGATCCTCGATGCCAGCGATGTGGAGGGCTTCCTCGCTCGGGTGGAGGGGCGCCTTCCCCACACGCTTCTCGTGACCCAGGTGTATAGCCCCCACGTGGCCTCGGATCTAAAGCTCGCCCTCATGGATCACTATGGGGACGAGGCAAGGGCAGTCTATCTTCATAGCCTGGCTCTTCCCGATGAGTCCGTGCGGGAGATTCCCCTCTACGAGCTGGATCGTCAGGAGGATATTGACCACCTCACATCCCTTGTTCTATATAAAAATGGGTAAAATCTCCTAGTTTTTCCCTGAAAAAACATGATTTTTTGCGCTTTCTTAGGGTTATTTTTGCGAAACCCCTTGATTTTTCAAGGCGTTTCTGTTAAATTTTGATAGACGAATCGCCACGAGCCCTTTGGGACGCGGCGTAACCGCTTAAATTTTTAAGGAGGCTACGGTTGTGAACAAAAATGAATTGGTAGCAAATGTCGCAGAAAAAGCTGGTCTGACGAAGAAGGACGCCGAGAAGGCAGTGAACGCTTTCTTTGAGACGGTTCAGCAGGCTCTTGTCGAGGGCGACAAGGTTCAGATGATTGGCTTCGGCACCTTCGAGGTGAAGGATCGCGCTGCCCGCACTGGCCGCAACCCGCGTACGAATGAGGAAATCCAGATTCCGGCTTCGAAGAACCCTGTCTTCAAGGCAGGCAAGGCTCTCAAGGACGCTGTGAACGCATAAGGTCTTGACCGAAAGGCTGCCTTGTGTGTCTTCTGACGCAGCTTTGCGCAGATGGCACATAAAGCAGCCTATTTTTTTCGTAGATGTGCGTGCACGTAGTTTTTCAAAAAGGTGGTGAGCGAAATGGAAATGGGGCTCATTGGGAAAAAGGTGCTGCTGTCCGGCGGCACCTCCGGCATCGGCCTCGCCACGGCCGAGGCCTTCCTGGCGGAAGGGGCGAATGTCATGCTGGTGGGGAGAAGCGCCCAGAAGGGCAGGGATGCCCTCGAGAAGCTCTCGCGCTACGGGAAGCGCGTGGAGTTCTACCCCGCAGATGTGCGAAAAAAGGAGGATTGCCACAGGGCGGTGGTGCATACGGATGCCGTCTTTCAGGGGCTGGACATCCTTGTGGCGAGCGCCGGCATCTATGAGGAGGGAGCCTTCTCGGATATCGAGGAGGCGCGGCTCCGGGATCTCTTTGACACGAACGTCTTTGGCACGCTCTTTCTCGTGCAGGAGGCGATACCCTTCCTGAAAAGGCGAAAGGGCAATATCGTCTGCGTGGGCTCGGACGCGGGCGTCCATGGCAACTACTTTGCGGCGGCCTACTGCGCCACAAAGGGGGCGGTCACGCTCTTCACCCGGGCACTTGCTCTGGAGCTGGCGCCAAAGGGCGTGCGCGTGAATGCCGTGGCTCCCGGGGATATTGCGACACCCATGGTGGAGGCGCAGCTGGCTGCCTCGCAGCTTCCCCGCAGGGATGCTCTCCGGGAGATGGCCTCTGTCTATCCCATCGGGCGCATCGGAAAGGCGGAGGAGGTGGCCTCCCTCATCACGTATCTTGCTTCCGAGAAGGCGTCGTTTATCACGGGGGCGGTCTATGGCATCGATGGGGGCTTGACAGCGTGAGAAAGCGCATCCTTATCCTGTCGGCCTCCATCGGCTCAGGCCATGTGAAGGCGGCAGAGGCGGTGGCAATCGAGCTTCGCCGCCTCCTGCCCGAGGCGGAGATCACGACGGTGGACTTCATGGCGAAGCGGATTTCCCTCTTCCATGCGCTTCTCAAGGGCATCTATCTTGTGATGCTCCGCTTCGTGCCGAATATCTACGATATCTTCTACCATGTGGCGGGGAACGCTTCGGGGGGCGGCCTCGTGCGGTCAGCGTTTTCCTATACGATGGTGCCGGCCTTCTCGCGGCTCCTTCGCCGCTATAAGCCGGATATCGTCGTATGCACCCATCCCTTTCCGGAGGGGGCAGCCTCCCTCCTGCATGGCAAGAAGCCTTTTTTTCTTGCGGCTGTCATGACGGACTACTCCCTTCACCAGATCTGGCTGTCCCGTCACGTGGATTGCTACTTCATGGCGACGGAGGCCATGCGCCAGGGGATGCTGGGCGCAGGCTTTCCGGAGGAAAAGCTCTTTGCCGATGGGATCCCCATTGCCGCCATGCCCATTGATGCAAAGGACAAGGAGCGGGTGCGCAGGTCCCTCGCCATCCCCGTGGAGCAGCGCGTCGTCCTGCTCATGGGGGGCGGCCTTGGCATCGGCGGCATCGAGGAGAGCCTCCGCGCCCTGGAGTCCATTGAGGAGAGGCTGACCCTTCTCGTGGTGGCAGGACGAAACGAGCGGCTCCGGGAGCGGGTCCTGGACTTTGCGGATAGCACCCACCACCATATCCTCGTCTACGGCTATACGGATCGGGTGCGCATGCTCATGAGCGCAGCGGATCTCCTCATCACGAAGCCGGGGGCGCTTACCATGAGCGAGGCCTTCGCCCTCGGGCTTCCCATGCTGCTCCATGATCCGATCCCGGGTCCTGAGACGGATAATGCCATCTATGCCTCCCATCATGGAGCGGCTGTATGGCTCCATCCTGGCGAGTCCATAGCCCAGGCGGTGGAGGCGATTCTCGCAGAAAAGCTTCCTTCCATGCAGAGGGCTGCAAAGGGCTGTGCAAGGCCCCAGGCAGCACGGGAGATTGCGTCGCATCTTCTTTCCGCCTATTCTGCTGCTTCTGCTTCAAAATAAAATTTTTCTTAAGTAGAAGGGATTTCCGCTCGAGATAGGGAATATAAATGGGAGTAACATTGTAAATCTTTCCATTCCAAGCAGGGATTGTGCTGCCGGACATGGATAGAAATGGCAGAAGCAGATTAGGGGAAGAGCATGGCACTCGTCAAATTGGTGAAGAAGGGCGCAGGGTATTTTTGCCCGACCTGTGGACGGATGCTTCATTATGTCCCAGGCGGCGTGGTTGAAATCGTGAATGGCCGGGTCAATATGGAGGCTACCCTGCCGAAATATGAATGTGCAAAGTGCGGTGTATACTATCGGGAGCTCTTGGGCTCAGGATTCTTCGAGGATCACCCCATGGATCCGCCTCCGCCGCCTCCTGCACCGAAGCCGAAGAAGCGTCTCGTGCGCACGGGCGATATCCCGCCCATGATCCTCAAGCAGGAGGAGGACGGGAAGTGTCCTTGCCCGCGCTGCGGGGAGCGCATGGATTTCGTCGAGGGGCAGCCCGTGCGCATCGTCGATGGGAAAGCGGATATGGAAAATGTCATGGATCATTTCCGCTGTCCCTATTGCCACTCGGTGTTTCGCCGCATCGTCGGGACGGATTACTTCCAGTGGTCGGAAAAGTAGAGATTTGACAGAAAGGATAGGAAATCGCCCATGGAAAATATGCGAAAGAAGAAGCGCGGCATCAGCTGGTTCGCGCTCGTCCTGTGCGGCATCATCGTGTATTTTTCTGTCATCCTCATCACCCAGCATGTCCGCATCCACGAGATGGGGAGAGAGCAGGTGGAAGCGGAGGCGAGGCTCGCCGCAGCCCAAGAGGAGCACGAACGCCTCCTGCAGGAAAAGGAGAATCTCCAGCAAATGCCCTATATCGAGAAACTCGCAAGGGAGGAGCTCGGCATGACCCGCTCTGGGGAGCTCCCCTATCGAATGGGGAAAAAGGCGGATGCTCAGAAATGAGGCGTCCGTCTTTTTTCGCATAAGAACGAGAAACAATGTCCACAAAGTGGGCGTTTGGTCATGGTGTTTGTCTGTCAAGCACATTTGATTATGTCCTCGAATTTTCTTTTTATAAGCCCCGTTTTT
>CAMCRT010000099.1 GCA_945877355.1 uncultured Mitsuokella sp.
TAAGGAGGACACTCTTAAAATTTTAGAAGGTGGTCTTGACAAGGGGCCCATTATACAAGGACACACGACTTCTTCTGCATTTTCATCCGCTCCATCGCGGCGCCGAAGTGGACGGCGAGGAAGCCTATCTCGTTTTCATTCGTCTTGATGCTCTCCCGTGACTCGATGATCTGCGATGCGATGACAGCGAATTCAAAAGCGAGGGGAAAATCCTTTTTGATGGCCTGCAATATCTCATTCCGCACGCCGATATTGAAGCGCAGTCGATGCAGGGCCGCACCGATATGGATCTGCAAGCCGGTCACGAGCGTGTTGTCCTTCTGAAAGTCGACGTGGTACTCGTCATTGATTTTCTCCAGAATGACCGCTACCAAGTGCTTCGTCTCATTCTCCAGCGTCTCATCCTTTGCAAAAAGTCGCTCGCTTGCTACCAGATGCTGGGCGATGTAGTATACCTCATTGCCAATATCGACACCCAGCTCACGCCTCATGCTTGCCACGATGTCCTGGGCAATGCGGAAGCTTGCCGTGGATTGGAGAAATTCTATCTCCTCTGCGGAATACTCGACCGTAGCCTTTGCCTCTGCCCTGCGCAAGATGATGAGAATGTGGATGACAATGCTCTGAAAAGCGACATCCGAGAGTGGGAAGTTGTACTGCATGACGCAGTCCAGCACGATTATCCGAACGCTCACAATCTCACGCTTGGAAAATACATTGTCATAGAACTCGCCGCCCGATCCGCTGATCTCCAGATTAGCGAACAGCATATCGGCGATTGCCTTCCGTATCTTCTCTTCTCCGACTTCGATCCGGACCTTCCCGGATCTATCTGCCTTGAGTTGCAGGCCGTATGCTTCGAGACTGGCCTCCATCTCCTTCCAGTAGCTCTTCAGCGTTGTAAGGCCGATATACAGCTCCTCCGCCAAATCCCATTGGTTCATGCTTGTCTGGTGAAGTGCCGCCAGAAGCACCTTTGTGAGGATGTACTTCATCCGCTCCTTCTGCGACGTATTCCCGCTACGTCTGGCATGACCGCGCAAGCCTTGGAGGAAAGACTGCCAGGTTTCTGAATCCTCAATCGCCAGGCTATATCCGACCCGCGGCTTGACAATCAATGTTCCACCATTCGTTTTTACCCAGTCCCGAACTTCCCGCATATCATTGCGAACCGTATGCGGGCTGGCCTCCACATAGGTGGAAAGCGTCTTTGCCGTCAAAGCGCTTCTCGCATCTGCTAACGAAAGAATGAGCTTTGCGATACGTCCCTTCGGAAAATCTCCCATTATCCGCACCCCCTTTCTTCTTTCTATCTTGTTTGCTATTATAAGCTCTGTTTCTCCCCTTTCATAGGCGGATAATTGGAACATTAAAGTCGAAATGTGTCAATTTTCTGTCAGGATGTCGAATCCTGTAATACGATTTATGCCAGAAAACAGGATGAATTCCACCATTCCAGACAAAACTACACGCACGAACGTCCACTTTGTGGGCATTGTGTGCCGCCCTTACATGAAGCCAATCCATCAGTCTGCACCTTCGGCTTGACTTCTTGGGACTGTATAATAAAAGACCTTCTCCTGTTGCGCATTGGCAACGAGAGAAGGTCTCTTGAATGATTCGAAAAAATGAACACGCGCCTCCAAAATGTAACCGATGAAATTGACATTTCAGCACCAGGAAGCATAGGATGGAGAAAAGTGATCTATTCTACGAAGGGGGATTTTCGATGGTCAATCAACGGGAAGGAAAGCTTTCGCTTGCGGAGCTTTGCGCGAAGTATGAGAAAGTGCTGAAGCACTGCTCTCTTTTGGAGGGGATACGTCCGGAGGAATATGAGGCGGCTCTGGCGTTTTTCCATGCCCGGCCGGTGGCTCTTGATAAGCATGAGATCCTGCAGCGGCTGGATGAGCCCTTCCGCTATGCGGGCATCGTGCTCTTCGGGAGCATCGAGGGGTCCTTCCTCAATGAGAACGACGCGAAGATCAGCGTGAGCCGCTTTGAGCCGGGGCGGCTCTATGGGGAGGCCTTCGGGTGCGTCCTGCCGCCCCACAGCCCCATCCAGCTGGAGGCCCTTCGGGACAGCCTGGTGCTGCTGCTGGATCTCACGGCCCTCCACCAGGAGGCGGCCTCCCTCTCCGGCGTCCAGTACCATCTGGCCATAAATATCATCCACGGCCTCGCCCGACGCAATGTCTACCAGCATCAGAAAATGCGGATCCTGAGCCAGAAGAAGCTCCGGGACCGCATCGCCATCTTCCTGGGGGGGATGCCCCACACGGAGGATGGAGGAGCTGTCGTGAAGCTCACCACGACGGCCATGGCGGAGTTCCTGGGGGTGAGCCGCAGTGCCCTGTCCCGGGAGATCGGGGCGCTTCAGGACGAGGGACTTCTTCGCATCGATGGGGAGAAGTTCTACTTCCGGCAGGAAATCTAGCCCGTCCATCAGCCCCTATCACATCTCTCTCGCAGACTCCCCCTTGCCCTGCGGGCGTTCCCCCTCGAGAGGGGGACGAGGCTGGACTCAGAGGGACAGCAATGGAAGGATACGCCAAGGTGTTTAGGGAGATCGGTCGTAGGAGTACCAGGGACGTAGCAGACCATTGCGAGCCTTGGAGGCTTGCTTGCCTCCCTCTCGAGGGAGGTGGCGCGCTGAAAGCGCGTCGGAGGGAGTCTTGCTGCTGGCACAAACAAAAGGCGGCTGTGAATTATCGCAGTCGCCTTTTGGTATCTATGTCATCGGCTATTGGCCGCTATCAGCCATCGTTGGGGTTCCAGCTGCTGGCGCCCATGGGCTCGATGGGATGGGCCTCCAGGATGGAGGCGCCGCAGTTCGGGCAGCCCTTGCCCTCGCCGCAGGTGTCGCAGTAGAGGGTGCCGCAGTTGCTGCACTCGTAGAGGATTTCCGACTGCTGATCGGCTTCCTGGGCGCCGCAGTAGGCGCAGGCTTGTTCCTTGTTGTCCTTTGCATCTGCCATGATGAACACGTCCTTTCTGTGGATGAAGTCCTTTGCTGAAATCTATGAATGAACCGAATGCGCTTATTCCTGCTCCGCGTACTCGGGGAAGGCGATGGAGTTTTCCTTGAAGATATGGATGAAGATGTCGTCGAAGAGCTCCTCCAGCACCTTGTAGGTATGCTGGAATGTGGGGCAGGCGTCCGCCGGCGGGGTGAAGTTCTCCGTGAGCTCCTGGATTTCCTTGATGATGTCGCCGGCATTCGTGTGCTCGTTGACGAGGGCGTCCACATAGTCCACAGTGGCCTTATCCGGGTGGACATGCTCCCGCATGAGGGGGAAGACGAGGCGCTCCTCCTTGGCGAAGTGCTCCTCCAGCTCGGCCTTGAGGCCCGCATAGAGGTGATGAAGCTTCGTGAGCATCTCGCCGTGGTGCGGGTAGTGGACCACGAGGATCTTGTTTAGGAGCTGCTCGGCCTCCGCCATAAGCTTCCGGTCGGTCACGTGATGGGTGGCCTCCAGGTCGTCGAGCATCTCGCTCACCGTGAGGTTCTTGAAGGACTCGATATCCTCGTGGGCATCCCGCTGAGCTGATGGGCGGGCCGCCACCCGGTTGAGATCTGCGAGGAACTGGTCCACATCCATGCCCTTTGCCGCGATGGCCTGGGCGATGGGGTCGTGGCCGCCGCAGCAGTAGTCGAGATGAAGGCCGTTCAGGAACCCGATGGTGTTCGGATGCTCCTTCACCACATCCGCCAGTGTCATTTCTTTCGTAATCATAGCGCCCCACTCCTTTTTCCGTGTTCGCTGTCGTTTTCTCTTTACATGTCTTAGTATAGGGAATTGCGGTTGCTATTTCCGTGATAAAGACAACAATCTTCATTTATGAATGAAATTCACAAATAAAAAGCGGACGGCTGCACAAATCCTGTGCGTCGTCCGCTTTGCAGAGCTCTACCTTTTCGCGGGAAGCAGATTGTCCACCTCTCGCGATTTTTTACTTCATGGTGACGAGCTCGTAGCTCCGGGTGCCGAGGCCGATTTTCTCCCCGTGGATGAGGGTCGTCTCCCAGTCCACATGGGGATTGTTGTCGAGGAAATGATTGTGGTGGTGCTCCCAGCCCTCGCTCCCCAGGTTGTCAGACAGCTGGGAATTCGGCAGGGGCTCTGCCTTCTGGCAGGCGTCCGCCGAGGCCTGGTCGATGGCCACCGGGTCGCTGGCGGCGAACATGCCGATATTCGGGAGAATGGGCGCGTCGTTTTCCCCGTGGCAGTCGCAGTTCGGGGAGATGTCCCGGGCGATGTTGATATAGAAGCAGGGACGCCCGTCCACCACGGCCTTCGTGTACTCGGCCATGCGACGGTCGAGAAGGTCGTTGGCATCCCAGTTCTCATTCGATATGGCCGCAAAGCTGCAGGCGCCGATGCAGCGGCCGCAGCCCACACAGACCGCAGGGTCGATGTAGGCCTTGCCAGAGTCGTAGCTGATGGCCCCGGAGCCGCATTCCTTGGCACACTTGCGGCAGCTCTTGCAAAGCTTTTCATCCACGACGCACTTGCCGGAGGAGTGCTGCTCCATCTTGCCCCGGCGGCTGGCGCAGCCCATGCCCAGGTTCTTGATGGCACCGCCAAAGCCCGTGGCCTCGTGGCCCTTGAAGTGGGCAAGGCTGATGACGATGTCCGCATCCATGACGGCCCGGCCGATCTTCGCCGTCTTGATGTACTCGCCCCCCGTGACGGGCACCTCCACGTCGTCGGTGCCCTTGAGGCCGTCGCCGATGATGACCTGGCAGCCTGTGGTCACGGTGTTGAAGCCGTTGAGGTTGGCGCAGTCCATGTGCTCCAGGGCATGCTTGCGGCTGCCGGGGTACAGGGTGTTGCAGTCCACCAGGAAGGGGAAGCCGCCCTTTTCCTTGACGATGTCAGCGATGACCTTCGCATACTGGGGCCGCAGATAGGCGAGGTTGCCCAGCTCGCCGAAGTGCATCTTGATGGCAACGAATTTGTGGTCCATGTCGAGCTTATTGAGCCCCGCCATAAGGCAGAGCTTCCGCAGCTTCTCCGTGAGGCTCTGCCCCACCGGCGTCCGAAAATCGGTAAAATAAACCTTTGCCTTCTCCATAGTAGCCTCCTAAGATATCCTACACAGTTGTACTTATATTTTACAGTTTTTTCCGACATCCCGCAAGGAAAAAGCGCAGGGCGCCCACTTTCCCCTTGCGAAATAAAAGTCGCTTTCGTACAATGGGGACATATGTGCAAGTGGAATCCAGCTTACGAGGTCACCGTATGTTCGTGTACCCTGCGCGAACCCTTTAAGCGGAGCAAGCGAGGAAAGTGCGCGTTCTGCCCCCGGCCGGAATCCATCGTTCAAGCGTAGCGCGTTTAGGATGGAGGCCGGTATTTAGGCAGATAAGCGCACGGTCGCTTGCAGAGACGGGGTGAGTGCAGGGTACACGGAACGTACGCACCTACGGACGAGTTTTTCCTACTATAACCTGTGAGGTCTTTCTATGTTTTCGTTTCTTCGTCGCTATCTCCCCTATGCGGCTTTAAGCCTCCTCTGCATGATGGGCGAGGCGCTCATTGATCTGGCTCAGCCGAAGCTCATGGAGGGGGTCATCAATGAGGGTGTGCTTGCGGGGGCCCAGGGGCTTCCCCACCTCTACCAGGCGGGCGGGCAGATGCTTCTCCTAGCTCTCGGCGGCGCCGCACTCGGCATCCTGGGGGGCGTCTTTTCCAACCTCTGCGCCCAGAACTTCGGCAACGACCTCAGGAAGGACGTCTTTCGCCGGGCCCTCTCCCTAGACCTGGAGCAGGCGGACAGAATCACGGCGGGCTCCCTCGTCACCCGCATCACGAACGACGTGACCCAGGTGCAGTCCATGATCTCGGCGGCCATCCGGGGCGTCATCCGCAGCGGCATGTTTCTCGTGGCGGGCACCCTGGCCCTGCTCTCTCTCGACCTGCGCTTCGGCCAGGTGGCCTTCGTCGCCATGCTGCTCATCTGCCTTGGCATCGCCCTCATCGTCACCCGCACCCGCCCCCTCTTTCCCCTGCAGCAGCAGCGCATCGACGCCCTCAATACCACGCTGGCGGAGGATATCGACGGGGCCCGGGTCATAAAGGGCTACGCCCAGGAGGAGCAGGCGAAGGCCCGCTTCACCGCCGCCAATGACCAGCTCGCGGACACCCAGCTTCGGCTCATGCTCCTCATCGCCATGCTGCCGCCCTTTGCCAATGTGGTGCTGAGCCTCGCCATCGTGGCCATCCTGCAGGTGGGCGGCCAGGAGGCCCAGCTCGGGGAGGTGGCTCCTGGCACCATCATGGCCGCCACCACCTACATGACCCAGATCCTCATCGGGCTTTTGATGCTCGCCATGATCTTTCAGATTTTCATCCGGGGCTTTGCCTCCCACGCCCGCCTGCGGGAGGTGCTCACCCTCACCCCCTCCATCCGTGACGGCAGCTACCCGAAGGGCGCGCCAAAGGGCGGGGGCAGTCTCGCCCTCCAGCAGGTGAGCTTCACCTACCCGGGGGCCAAGGGCCCGGCCCTGTCGGACATCACCCTCGCCCTCCAGCCCGGGGAGGCCCTCGCCATCGTGGGGGCCACGGGTTCCGGCAAGAGCACCCTCGCCGCGCTCCTCCTCCGGCTCTACGATGTGACAGCGGGCCGCATCCTGCTGGATGGCGTCGATATCCGGGACTATCCCCTGGGGGAGCTCCGCAGCCGCATCGCCATCGCCCTCCAGAAGCCGGAGCTCTTCCAGACCACCCTCCGGGAAAATATCCGCATGGGCCGGATGGAGGCCACGGAGGAGGAAATCGAGGAGGCCGTCCGCATCGCCCAGGCGCAGGACTTTATCCTCTCGCAGCCCGCGGGCTACGATACCCAGGTGGCCGAGGGTGGCACGAGCCTCTCCGGCGGGCAGAAGCAGCGCATCGCCCTAGCGAGGGCCCTCCTCCGGCGCTCCGAGCTCCTCATCCTCGACGACAGCACCAGCGCCCTCGACATGAAGACGGAGGCCGCCTTCTACCAGGCCCTCCGGGCAAGGGACACCCGCCCCACCTGCATCCTCATCGCCCAGCACATCGCAACGGCCAGGCGGGCCGACTGCATCGCCGTCCTCGACGGCGGCCGCCTCGTGGCCTGCGGCACCCATGAGGAGCTTCTCGCCTCCTCCCCCGTCTACCAGAATATCTGCGCCTCCCAGCTGA
>CAMCRT010000100.1 GCA_945877355.1 uncultured Mitsuokella sp.
TTTGCAACCCCAGAACGGGCTCAAACGCTCATCCCACAAGAAAAATGATTGACCCGAAAAGTTTTGCAAGGCAATTTTATGGAATTAGCAGGATTTTTTCGGAGAATATAGAATTCTATGGTATCATAGTCCAATACACATTCCATCATATAGCCTCCTTGGAGAGGCGGAAAGAAAGAGGGCGGAATCAGGCAGCAAAAGAGACTGCATACCCGCAGAAATGTCGTGATGAAAAGGATGGGAGCCGGGAAGAAAGTGGCTCAGAAAGAAGGGAGATTTATGAATACAAAAAGTTTTTTGTTCAAGATGTGTTCGGGGCTTGTGGCAAGCCTCCTCGTCTTGGCAGTGGTGCTGACGGGCTTCTCCGTCTACACCATGCGCAGCTCGCTGTATGACCAATACGGCAGCAAGCTCACCTCCTCTGCAGAGGGCGTCAGCCACCTCATGGAAATCTATGAGAACAACGCCCTGGGCAGTGCGAAGGTGGTGGCCGATGACCCGAAGGTCGTCGCAGCCATCGAGTCGGGGGACTTCCAGCAGATGCTCGCCGCGACCCAGCCCCTCATGAAGGATGGCGGCCTCGACTACATGGTGCTGACGGATCCGAAGGGGCGCACCCTCATCCGCACGCACCAGCCCACGAAGGTGCCGAAGCCGGATGACAGCATCGCCAACCAGCAGAATGTGAAGGAAGCCATGAGCGGCAAGGCCTTCGTCACGCTGGAGGAGGGCAAGACCGTCCGCCTCTCCGTCCGGGCAGGCGCTCCGGTCTACAATGCCAACAAGCAGCTCATCGGTGTCGTCTCCACGGGCTATGTGGTCAGCAAGAACGAGATCGCCGAGATGGCAAAGACCATGTTCGGTGCAGACATGATGGCCTTCCTGAAGGATGAAATGATCGCCACGTCCCTGAAGGGATCCGACGGCCAGCCCATCAAGGAGTACAAGGAAACCGATACAAACGTCCTCTCCCAGGTGGAGGAGTCTGGTGGCACGATTGTCGACCCTGTGACCCTCGAGGGTACGGATTATCTCGCAGCCTATGCACCGCTGAAGGACGCGGACGGCAAGATCATCGGCATGATCGCCATGGCAAATGAGCTCGGACCCATCTCCGGTGCCATCACGAAGGCCACGTTCTCCGCAGTCGTCCTTGGCATCATCGTCCTCGTAATCGTGACGTTCATCGCCTTTGCCTATTTCCGTCGTATGCTCGCCCCCATCACCGTGGTGCAGAGCCGTCTGCGCCAGATCGAGGAGGGCGACCTCACGGGCTCGCCGCTTGCTGTGGATTCGGAGGATGAAATCGGCCTCCTGGCCCGCGGCTGCAACACCATGAGCGAGAAGCTCTCGAAGGCTATGAAGGCCGTCAGCGGCCAGGCTGACTCCGTGGCAGAGTCCTCCGGCCAGCTCCGGGAGAACTCCACCCAGACGGCGGATGTGGCGACCCAGATCGCCGAGTCCATCGTCAAGGTGGCAGAGGGCGCCCAGGAGCAGAAGGATACCCTTGGCGAGGTGCTCCGCGCCGCAGGAGAGCTCGACGAGCACCTGACGAAGCTCGCCACGAACTCCGATGAAATCGTCACCGCCTCTGCAAAGACCCGCGAAATGGCAAACGAGGGCACGGAAATCGTCGAGCGCTCCGTCACCAGCATGACGAGCCTCGAGGAGTCCGTCAAGTCCTCCACGGATGTCATCCAGATCCTCGGCGACCAGTCCCGGGAGATCGGCGAGATCGTCGAGACCATCTCCGGAATCGCCGACCAGACGAACCTCCTGGCCCTCAATGCAGCCATCGAGGCAGCCCGCGCCGGCGAGCAGGGCCGTGGCTTCAGCGTCGTCGCCGACGAGGTGCGGAAGCTCGCCGAGCAGTCCGCTACGGCTGCCAGCAAGATTTCCACCCTCATCGGAGAGATCCAGAAGCGCACGGAAGAGGCCGTCGCCTCCATGCAGAAAGGCAACGAGATCACCTCTACTTCTGTCCAGGCCGTCCATGAAGCGGGCGATGCCTTCACGAAGATTGTGGGCCAGATCTCGACGCTCTCCGAGCGCATCGACGAGTCCGTCCAGGCCATCCGCAAGGCAGGCGAGGGCGGCCACAAAATCGTGGAGTCCGTCAACAAGATCGAGGAGATCGCCGACAAGCTCGCTGGCGAGACCCAGAACGTCTCCGCCTCCGGCGAGCAGCAGTCGGCCACCATCGAGGAGATCGCGGCATCTTCCAGCCAGCTCTCCCACATGGCAGACGAGCTCAAGACAGTCGTCTCGAAGTTCCGTCTGAAGTAAGCTATCAAAAGACACAAAAATAGGATGTTCCCTATCGGGAACATCCTATTTTTGTGCAATGCTGTCCAGTTCCAGCATCAAGACTCCCTCCGTCACGCTTCGCGTGCCACCTCCCTCTAGAGGGAGGCAAGCAAGACTCGATGGTTTCTCAATGGATTGTTGCGACCAGCAGATAACTGCGACAAACGAAACAGCGTACTCTGCCATAATCATCTATTGCGATAGTCTCAAGCTTTGCCTTGTCCCCCTCTAGAGGGGGATGGCCCGAAGGGTCAGGGGGAGTCTCCGGGGAAGATGTTACTTCAGGCCTCCGGTCGTGCACCTGCGTATGTCCTGCCTAACAGCCTCTTGCCCCGTATCTTTCCGTTGCGAGCTGGTGAATTTAGCCTTGTCCCCCTCTAGAGGGGGTTGGCCCGATAGGGTCAGGGGGAGTTTGCGAGAAAGCTGATATTCGGCTGTCGGGACGTGATTTCTCTGTTGCTTACGACTCCAAGAGAAGTCCGACGCGTTTTTTGACCTTTGTGAGGGTGCGGCTCGCTATCGCTGTGGCTCGCTCGGCGCCCTTTTTCATTTCCTCATCGAGGTAGGCCCTGTCCGCGAGGAGGCGCTTGTACTCCTCCCGGATGGGGCGGAGCTCGTCGGCGACGGCGTGGCCTACGGCGTCCTTGAAGTCGCCGTAGCCTTTGCCCTCGAACTCCTTCGTGATGTCCTCCATGGTCTTTCCCGTGATGGCGGAGTAGATGGTCATGAGGTTCGATACGCCAGGCTTGTCCTCGCTGTAGTGGACGGAGGCCTCGCTGTCGGTGACGGCGCTCTTGAACTTCTTCAGGATGACCTTTTCCTCATCGAGGATGGAGATGGTGGCCTTCGGATTTTCATCCGACTTGCTCATCTTGCTGGTGGGGTCCTGGAGGCTCATGACCCGGGCGCCTGCCTTCGGGAAGTAGCCCTCCGGCAGCTTGAAGGTCTCACCGTAGTTGTGATTAAACCGGGTCGCCACATCCCTCGTGAACTCCAGGTGCTGGGTCTGGTCGGCCCCCACGGGCACGTAGTCCGCCTGGTAGAGGAGAATGTCGCCCGCCATAAGGGCCGGGTACGTGAAAAGGCCCGCGTTGATGTTGTCCGGGTGCTTGGCGCTCTTGTCCTTGAACTGGGTCATGCGGCTGAGCTCGCCGAACTGAGAGCAGCAGTCCATGATCCAGCCCATCTCCGCATGACACTTGTTGTGGCTCTGGACAAAGACGAGGCTCTTCTCCGGGTCGATGCCGCAGGCCAGCAGCAGGGCGAAGGCCTCTCGGGTCTGGGCCCGGCGCTTTGCCGGGTCGATGTGGATGGTCAGGCTGTGGAGGTCGGCGATGAAGTAGTAGCAGCGGTACTCCTCCTGCATCTGCTGCCAGCTCTTCACAGCACCCAGATAATTGCCCAGGGTGAAGACGCCCGTGGGCTGGATGCCGGAGAGGATGATTTTTTTTGCACTTGCTTGTGCGGTAGCATTGTTATCCATTGATATCTTCCTATACTAGAGAATTTGGGGAAATCAGGCGGCCTTGGCGCTGGACTTGCGCTCCTCCTGATCCATGACGATGGTGACAGCCGCGTCGCCCGTGATGTTGAGGCAGGTGCGGAACATGTCGAGGATGCGGTCGATGCCGGCGACAAGCGCGAGGCCCTCCATGGGGAGCCCCACGGATTGGAGCACCATGGCCAGCATGATGATGCCGGCGCCCGGCACGCCTGCCGTGCCGATGGAGGCGAGTGTCCCTGTCAGGACGATCATGGCCATCTGGCCAAGGCTGAGGTCGACGCCGAAGACGTTGGCGATGAAAAGGGAGCAGACGCCCATGTAGAGGGCCGTGCCGTCCATGTTGATGGTGGCGCCCAGGGGCAGGACGAAGGAGGACACATCCCGGCGGACGCCAAGCTTCTCCTGGCAGTTCTTCATGTTGACGGGGAGGGCCGCCGCCGAGGAGCAGGTGGTGAAGGCGATGAGCATGGCCTCGCTCATGCCCCGGAAGAACTGAAGCGGCGTGTGGCCGCCCCAGACCCTAGCGAGCGTCGAGTAGACGAGGACGGCGTGGATGACGCAGCCCACGGCGACGCAAGCGATGACGGAGAGCAGCGGCAGGAGGACGGCGGGGCCGTTCTTTGCCACGACAGGCAGCAGCAGGGCAAAGACGCCGTAGGGAGCGAACTTCATGACGATGCCGATGATCTTATAGGAGACCTCGGCGCCTGCGTCGAAGAGGTCGATGAGGGTCTTGGCCCTCTCACCGCCCACCTGGAGGATGCCGACGCCCACGAAGAGGGAGAAGACGATGAGGGGCAGGATATCCGCCTTTGCCATGGAGGCGACGGGATTCGTGGGCACCATGGCCACGAAGACCTGCATGATGGAGGGGGCTTCCTTCACCGTGACAGCTTCCTCGCTTGTCATGACGAGGCCCAGCCCCGGATGGACGATGCCGGCGACGCCGAAGCCGATGACGATGGCGATGGCCGTCGTCACGAGGTATAGAAGGATGGTCTTGACGCCGATGCGGCCGAGCTTCGAGATGTCCCCGAGGCTCGTCATGCCCACGACGAGGGAGAAGAAGACGATGGGGACGATGACCATCTTGATGAGGTTCAGGAATATGGTGCCGATGGGCGCGATCCACCAGTTGATGAAGGGCAGAGCGTCCGCCCCCGCCACGAGCCCGCAGATTACGGACAGGACGAGGGCAATGAGTATCTTAATGGAAAGATTCATAGAGTTGCCTCCTGCAAGTAGTTTGGAATCTGTGGAAAAGGGTACGTTCCACGTGCACATACTTTACTATTGTAACGAATCTGCAGCAAACTGTCCAGATTGCATACAATGTACTTGCAGATTTTGACGAAAAATTTTTGGCGCGGCTCCCTCAAGACCTACGACGAGATGAAAGCCCTCAACCCAGTGACAAGAAAGAAACATTGAATCCTGGCGATGTGGTAAAAGCCACGGTCGTGCTGTACGATACCCAGTCCAAGGCCATGCAGGTGAAGATTGCCTCGGACGGCATCAAGATTTGTATTTGTCCCCTTTTAGGACTTGCCAAATGAAGCAAATTTCGATACCATGGAACAAAAAATATTTTCCCTGCCGCCCTCCTTCTGATATAAAACTGGTTTTGTGCGACAATGTGAATGAAACGAGAGGCTTTGGCCTCTGGATGAAGTCAGCATATCAGCGGGAGCTTGATGATGCTGCAGGGATTAGCGTAGAACCCGCAAGGAGCGGGTCGGGAAGGTACAATATGAATAAGAAAGCAAGGATTGCAACCGCAATGGTTCTTGGTGCAGCAATGTTCTTTGGAAGTACTGTACAAACATCTCCTGTGGTGGAGGCTGTGAGCTATTCGAATTCGGACGAGCGCGGTACGGTATCCGAAAATCACATTCTTAATATCATGCAGAATCATGTACTGAAGTACATGGGAAAGACGGATAAGCCCTATAAGCCAGCAATAGAAAAAGGCAATATAGCGCACTATGAGTCGTCTCTGACGAGTGGCGGACGAGTTCGCGTAGGAGAAAATCAATTTTGGAAGTGGTCATCAGGAAATGACTTGCTTTCAGCTTCCATGCATCTGGCTTACACCATGTCTCATGAATTAGGGCATCGATATATGGGATCGCCGTGGGGCTTGTCTGGTGATAAGACAAAATTCCGAGGGGAATTGAAGGCTGATTCCTGGGCTATTGATTCATTGGAGGCAGTTCCAGAGTTCTCTGTTGGATCTATGATGTATTATTTCGGTTGCGAAGGAGATAACGAAATCGGAAACAGAAATATTGATGCTGAGGTGGATGAGTCCTACGAAAAAGGGACGGATATGAGCATCTGGAAGATGAATGACAAGGTCCATCCCTCGAAGGGACTTTCTGGTGAAATGGCTTATAACCGAATTGTCCAGTCCTCTAATGGTCGTGTTCGCATGCACTCGGATGCCCTGTTTGTTGACGGAAAAGTGATGCCGATCATGGAGTCTTATAAGGATCACTACGGGATGCTTCGTAATGAGGACGGATCGACTGAATATTATGGGTCCAGGTTCCGGACGGATTATCTCGCAGGCAACATCGCTACCTCCATCAAGAAGGGCGTATGGAAGCGCAGCAACATCGAAGCTGCTCCAGAGCCCCAGGCCCTTCGCGAATTGTATCCTGACGTAGCCGACCCTGGTGGAGATCCCACCAAGACGATTCTCTATGTTCGTGAGTCCTCTTCTGGCGGTCGCCCTGCAGGCCGTATCGTCAAGGTGCTTGGTCGTTTCAATGTGAATATGAACAAGCCACGTTATCAGCGTACAGAGAACGAGCAGATTGAGGCTGGATACATCAACTGGATCCGCGAGATGGCAGACGGCGGCAATAAGGCGTATGTCAATGCACTGCCCGTTCCTAAGCCTGTAATTCCTGGAGTCACTGGCGGATATGACATTCAACGTGAATATGGTTTGGATGGATTTACCAGGAAAGAGCTGATGCAGAACCTGAAAAATGCGGAAGCTGTCCTGGGAAATCGGGCGTTCTGAGTTTTGACGTCCCTCGTTGAGGGGTGTGGATAGAAATGCATGTCCTGTCGAAGGAGAGGGCAAAAAAAGAAGGGGGTAATTTCCCCCTCCTTTTTTTGTTGTGCGCCCGGCATGGGCGTACTCTAATGGGTGAAAGTCCCTAGGCCGCC
>CAMCRT010000101.1 GCA_945877355.1 uncultured Mitsuokella sp.
TTTGCAACCCCAGAACGGGCTCAAACGCTCATCCCACAAGAAAAATGATTGACCCTTTTTTTCTGCTGCATCCCTAGCCTCTTTTGCTGCTTCTCTGCGTAGTTGCTCTAGCTCTTTGCACATGGTTTTTACTCCTCCTTCTGTTTCCTTGAAACGTTTTACGGTGCTTTTGAGTGGGCTTTCTGTCATGTCGCTGGGGTTCCTTGCTTGGAGGTCGTGTACGAGGTGGCCTATTGGATCGTCTCCCTTGTATGCTCCATTGACATAGATGATATGCGAACCATCGATGAATGCCTTGTTCGTCTCATGAATGGTACGGTCAATTGTGTAAATGGGCAGTCCTTCTCCAAAGACATCTTTTTCGGTAATGAAGATGACGTAGGTGTCTGGAAGTGATTTGTAGGATTTGCTGCGCCGACGCATATTTGCGTCGAGCAGGCTGGCGTTATAGCGGGCGCGTCTTGGATGGGCACCGCGGCTTGTTCGTTGGATTTCGATGTTAAAGGGCGTGCCGTTCTTGTCCTTCGCGTAGATATCGAGGCGTATGCCATGACCCGCCAGGTTTGGGATGACGTACTCTGTTTTCACACGAATGATGTGAAGTTCCAGGTGTGGCAGAATCGTGGCGAGGATATGCCCGATGGCAGGGATGTTCTTATCGAGACAGATCTTCATAAAGTCATCGTCCATGAGGCGAAGCCTTTGGATGATTTTGAGATATTGTTCACGTCGTAGCTTTGAGGCAATCTGTCTTGCCATGATGCATCACCTCCCTATGGATATTATACTAGAAAAAATCGATGGGCAAGACGTACGAATGTTTTATAGTGATTGTTTGCATTCTGGGAGGTTTTCGGGTACGATAGAGAAAACTACTATGAGGAGGAGTGGGAGTGAGCAGGATGGGGGAGCGGGTTCCGGCGGCGGTTTCGCGGGCGATTGTGGAGTTTGCGGGGAAGGCAGGGGTCCGGCGTGTTATTCTCTTTGGCTCCCGGGCGCGGGGGACGAACCATGCGCGAAGTGATGTGGATCTTGCGGTATCTGGCGGGGATTTTGATGCGTTCTATTGGGATGTGATGGAGCGCATGCCGCCGCTGCTTTCCTTTGATGTGGTACACCTGGAGGAAGCCGGCGAAGCGCTTCGGGAGGAAATCCGGCGGGATGGGGTGGTGCTTTATGAAAAAGCTTGAAAATTTCAAGGGCTCTCTAGCTGTGTTAAAGGGAGCGGACTTTGCGCAGGCGAAGGCGGATGAAATGGAAGCAGATAAGGGAGTGTGAGACGCAACATGTGGCTGGAGAATGAGACGTTTCGGGAGGATTTGAAATACATGGCGGGGGTGCCCTTTGTGCCCTGGGAGAAGCTTTGTGGGAAGTGCGTGCTTGTCACGGGCGGGACGGGGCTTATTGGGTTCAATGTGGTCGCGCTGCTGGCGTTTCTTTGTCTGGAGCGCGGCTTTTCTATGGATATCGTCCTCCTTGTGCGGGATGTGGAAGCGGCGAGAAGGCGCTTTGCGGGCATGCTTCAGGCGGGGGCGCCCATACGATTGGTGCGCTGCGCGGTCAGCGAGGCTGAGGGGCTCGGGATAAGCCCAGACTATATCATCCACGGCGCGTCGCCTACGGCGGGGCGGGTTTTTGCGGAGCGGCCTGTGGAGACGATTGAGACGATTGTGGAGGGGACGCGGGCTCTTTTGCGGCTGGCGCGGCGGGGCGCATCCCAGGGCTTCCTTTTCCTCTCCAGCATGGAGGTGTACGGGGCGGTGCGGATGGAGGAGCCCATTGATGAGCAGCATGAGGCGGCGGTGGACCCGATGACACCGCGGGATTCCTACCCGGAGGCGAAGCGGCTGGCGGAGGCGCTTTGTGCTGGCTACGCCACGGAGTATGGGGCGCCGGCAAAGGTCATCCGGCTGACCCAGACCTTCGGGGCGGGCATCCGGCCGTCGGAGAACCGCGTGTTTGCCCAGTTCCTGCGGTCGGCGCTGCGGGGAGAGGATATCCTGCTGCATACGCCTGGCGGGACAAAGCATTCCTATCTCTACACGGCGGATGCGGTGACGGCGATTTTTGCCGTGCTGCTGGCAGGAAAGGTGGGGGAGGCCTACAATGCGACCCGGGAGGATACATACGCATCTATCCGGGAGATGGCGGAGCTGGTGGCATCCATGCCGGAGCTTCGCGCGGGGCATGGGCGGACGATTTCCGTCCGGGTGGAGCTCGCCGCAGACAGCGGCAGGGTGTATCCGGCAGAGTCCTATATGAATCTCGATGCAACGAAGCTGCGTGGCCTTGGCTGGCAGGCACGTTTTACCCTGCGGGACATGTTCCTGCGGATGGCCAGGACGATGGACGAGGGCTGAGGAGAGAGGCTTCCTTAAGGTTTTCCGTATTTTTCCGATAAATAGTATGGACGCGCGGGAGGGCGGCAGGCCCTTCGCGAAAACAATCCAGCAGGACGCAGGCGGCAGGCCTTGCAGGGACGCGATGGGAAGGAAAGACTATGGGAAATCCGATGCCACAAGAGATCTTGCAAAAGCTCCAGGGGGAACTCCTGGAGCTTCTTGTGGAGTTTGACCGGCTTTGCCGGAAGTATGAGATCCGCTATTTTCTCTCGAGCGGCACGCTCCTGGGGGCGGTGCGCCATGAGGGCTTTATCCCTTGGGACGATGATGCGGATGTGGAGCTTTTGCGGCCGGACTACGAGCGCCTGCGGGAGGCGGCAAAGGTGGAGTATGGCCCGGACAGCCCCTTTTACTTTCAGGACAGCACGACGGATGGAGACTATCGCTGGCCCTATGGAAAGTTCCGCCGGGCGGGGACCCATGCGGTACGCCCGGGACAGGCAGGAGCCTTCGAGCGGGATGGGATTTTCCTCGATGTGTTCGTGGTGGATGTGCTGGCACCCCGCCAGCCCATGCAATCCATCATGTATCTTCTGACGGCCTTTGCCCGGAAAATCCTCTGGGCGCCCTTGGGGCGGCATATCCTGAAGAATCCTCTGGAGCGGCTCGTTTTTTATCTGCTCCACCTCCTGCCGAGAAGCGCGGGCCTCGGGCTCTACCATTGGGTGGCGAACTGGTATCGGGGGAAGGACACAGGCTGGGCGGCGATTTTCAATACGGCAAGCACTGTGCCTCGGGGCTATGCCTACCCCATGGAGTGCTATGAAGGAGTGACGGAGGGTGTCTTTGAGGGCCATCGCTTTTCACTCCCCGTCGGGTACGATTTTATCCTGAAGCGCAAGTATGCGGACTATTGGGAGCTGCCTCCGGAGGAAAAGCGCTATGGAAATTCCGATCTGGAAAGCATTACGTTTTCGGATGGGACAGTATGGAAGCGCTAGGCGCATGTCCCGCCTTTGCGTGGAATCAGTAGGGAGAGGCATCTGATAAGCTGAGGGGCGTTTTTTATGAATATTGCGGTCATCTTTGCGGGCGGGACGGGGGTGCGGATGAACTCCCGGTCTCGGCCGAAGCAGTTCCTTGAGGTGCATGGGAAACCGGTGCTGGCCTATACGCTGGAGGCTTTCTCCCACCATCCCCAGGTGGAGGCCATCATCCTCGTGTGTCTTGCGGATTGGATGGACTATGTGCGGGAGATGCTGGAGAAGTTCCATATCCAGAAGGTGGTGGATGTCGTCCCCGGCGGAGCGACGGGGCAGGAGTCCATCCGCTGCGGGCTGGAGGCGGCTAAGTGTCATGCGAAGGGGGCGGAGGACATCGTGCTCATCCACGATGGGGTCCGCCCTATGATTGATGAGGCCACCATATCAGCCTGCATCGAGAGCGTCAAGTCCCATGGAAGCGCCATCACGGTGACGGGGGCCACGGAGACGATGTTCGTGGCGGATCATGAGGACGTGGTGGGTGAGATTCTCCCGCGGACCCAGTGCGCCCTTGGCCGGGCCCCCCAGTGCTTCTACCTGAAGGAAATCGCCGCAGCCTATGAGAGGGCCCAGGAGGAGGGGGCATCCTTTATCGACTCCGCCTCCATGATGCAATACTATGGGAAAGCCCTCCGCATGGTGGAGGGGCCGGTGGAGAATATCAAGATCACGACGCCAACGGATTTTTATCTGTTCCGAGCCCTGCTGGATGCCCGGGAGAACATGCAGATTATTGGGCTCTGACAGGGCCTATACGCCCGATAGAAGAGAGGAGAAAACCTATGCCAGCGATTATCATGGCCGCCGGAGTCGGTAGCCGTATCAGCCGTCATGTGGACAAGCCGAAGTGCTTGCTGGAGATCGAGGGGAAGTCCATCATACGCCGGACAGTGGAGATGTTGGCGCAAAACGGCATCCACTCCATCGTGGTGACGGGATACCAGCATGAGCAGATTGAGGAGAATCTGAAGGGGCTCGATGTGACGCTTCTGAACAATCCCTTTTTCCGAGTGACAAACAGCCTGGGCTCCCTTTGGTTCGCTCGGGACTTTATCCGGGAGGGGGAGGATCTCTACCTCATGAATGCGGATGTCTTCTGGGAACAGGATATTTTTGACCTCCTTCAGGACGAGGACAAGGAAGCGCTGCTTCTCGCGGACTCCTCCATCGCACGGCTGGAGCGGGGAGACTATTTCTTTGGCGTGGACGGCAATAAGATCGTCAAATATGGCAAGGAGCTGGCCCGGGAGATCCGCACCCATGAATATGTGGGAGTGGGACGCATCCGGTCTTCCTTTATTCCGACTTTTCGGGAGAAAATGCATGAGATGATGGAGGCGGAGCAGTATAATTCTTGGTGGGAGGATATCCTCTACCAGCTGAGCTCCGACCATGATGTATTTGTCCGGGACGTGTCGGGGCATTTCTGGGCCGAGGTGGACTATATCGAGGACTATGAGCGTATCATGAACTATATTTACAAGCGCAGAGAGCAGGCGAAAGGATAACGTATGTATGTGAATCCCGACATCAAGAAGACGGTGCGCGTGTTCCCGGAGGAGGGACGGCGTGCCTATCTTCGCTATGATATGAATGAAAATTCTGAGGGACTGCCGCTGGATTTTGTGGAGGCAGTCAAACGGGAGATTACCCCGGAGTTCCTTGCCACCTATCCGGAGCCAAGCGCCTTTACGCAGAAATATGCGGACTATATGGGGATGAAGCCAGAGCAGGTCCTGGCGACGAATGGCTCGGACATGGCGATTCGCTATCTTTTCGAGACCTTCGGCGAGAAGGGGAAGGACGTGGTGACGGTCGCCCCCTCCTTCGAGATGTACTGGGTGAATTGCAATATCCTGGGCTATCACCATGTGCCGGTCCCCTATGAGCCGGATATGACCATGAAGGTGGAAAATATCCTCGCGGCTATCGGAGAGGATACCCGCATCGTCGTGCTCCTGAATCCCAATAATCCCATGGGAAATGTCTATACCCGGGAGGAAGCGGAAGCAGTCGTCCAAAGGGCAAGGGATGTGGGGGCTCTTGTCATCATTGATGAGGCGTACCACTATTTTTATGAAAAATCTTTCCTTGATCTTGTCAAAAAATATGACAATGTGGCTGTCCTCCGGACATTTTCCAAGCTTTTCTCTATCGCAGCTTGCAGGCTGGGTGTTGTCATCGGGTCGGAGGCTATTATTCGCTATACAAAAAATGCGAAGCTGACCTTTGATGTCAATTCCATAGCTCTCCTCTTTGGAGAGCGGCTGTTGGAGCATCCGGAAATCGAAAAGACACTTATCGCCCAAGAGCAGGAGGGAAAAGACTATATCCTGTCGGAGCTCAAGGCCCGGGGGTATGAGGTGCGTGACTGCAAGGGGAACTACATCTTTATCAAGACCCGCCGGGATCCCCATGCACTGGCAGAGGAGCTGGCGCAGGAGAAGCATGTCCTGGTGAAGACCTATGGCAAGGGCATGCTGCGGGATATCATGCGGGTGAGCGTGGGCTCAAGGGCGGCCATGGAGCGGTTCTTGGAGGCGTTTTTGCCACTGGATATTGCAGAGGAGAAGTGACATGGGAGATCGTATCGAAAAAGAGCGGGTGTCCGTGGCCTATGGGGATATCGGGGATTTCTTTGAGGAGCGCAGCGCGCGCGACGGAGTGAAGAGCAAGTACAACTATGTCCTCTTCCAGGATGACAATCCGGAGCTGGCGGAGAAGCGGGATGCCTGGGAGAAGGAGAAGATTGCGCCTTATCTCTCGGTGGGTGCAGGAAAGAGCGCGCTAGATCTCGGCTGTGGCATCGGTCGCTGGGGGGAGTTTTTCCTGCCTCGGGGCGTCCGCTATGTGGGCATGGATGGCAGCGCTGGCATGGTGCGTCGCGGGGAGGAGAATCTTGCAGAGTATCCGGACAAGAAGCTCTTCCAGGGCTATCTGCAGGATTTCACCCGCCGGCTGGCAGAGGAGGGGATCGAAGGCCCCTTTGACAATATCCTCGTCAATGGTGTCTTTATGTACCTCAATGACGATGACTTCCAGTCGTCCCTTCATAGCCTGCTAAAATACGCTGCTCCCTCCTGCACCATCTATCTGAAGGAGAGCATGGGGGAAAGCGAGCGGCTGACGCTCCGGAAGGTACAGTCGGAGGCGTTGAAGCAGGAGTATACGGCCATATATCGCTCGGTGGAGGAGTATCGGAAGGCCTTCAAGGAGGCACTCCTATCCCAGTGCGAGTGTCTGGCCTCGGGGCCGCTTTTCGAGGAAGGGCGCAACCGCAAGGAGACGCTGGATTATTTCTTCGTCTATCGACGGCTGGCAGAGTAAATTGGTCAAAAGGAAATCTGAGAATGCTCGGATTTCCTTTTTTCGTGGGGAAATATACGAAAAAACCTTGTGTATAACTTAAGTTCTGCTGCTGTTCCTTCGATAAATCTAATAAGGACTCAAACTTCCCACATGCAAAATACCCAAAGTTCTTTGAAAACTGCATATCTC
>CAMCRT010000102.1 GCA_945877355.1 uncultured Mitsuokella sp.
ATCATGCACTCCTAAAATTTTCACGGGTGGTCTAAATTCATGGGCCCATTATACAATATCTCCAGCGATATCAAGTTCAGCTTCATGAAGGGGGTCGAAAAATACTTGAAGGAAAAGGGCTTTGAGCGTGAGCCGAACGTCATTTATCCTTCCTGCATCCGCATGGCTCGTGATACGATGGAAGAAAAAATGGCGCTCTTCAATGACGTTGACAAAGTAAAGTGCTTTTCGCTTTGATGGGGGTACCTGCCTAGAGCGAAAACCTCATCGGGAGAGATTGGGAAGCTGCATAAGTGTATCGGAGGAAGCACCTATGAACATCGTTGGAATCTCGGCGTGTGTAGCCGGTATTGCACACACGTATATTGCAAAGAAGAAATTGATTCAGGCTGGCGAACAGGCGGGCCATAAGATCCATATCGAGACCCAGGGGACGATAGGAACAGAGGATGAGCTTACGCCGGAGGAAATCAAGGACGCGGATATCGTCATCCTGGCTGTGGACATCCAGGTCAGCGGCAAGGAACGTTTTGATGGGAAAAAGGTTGTGGAGGTGCCGACAGAGGTTGCAATCCACTCCCCGACAGCTCTGGTCAAAAAGCTGGAAGAAATTGTGAACAAGGGGTGAGTTAAGTTGGCGAACTTGCAGGTGCGCAAGCACGTAATGACAGGCATAGCCTTCATGATTCCATTTGTCTGTGCAGCAGGCATGTTGATGGTCATCGGCAATGTCTTTGGCGGACATACGATTACCGACTATAAGGCAGGGTTTACCCTCCCGGATGTGCTGACCACGCTGGGGGGAGATGGGCTTGGCATGCTCCCGGCGTTTATTTCCACATTCATTGCCTATTCCATCGCAGATCGCCCAGGCATTGCTCCGGGCTTTCTCCTGGGCTTGCTGTGCAAGGCTAGTGGATATGGCTTTCTGGGCGGCCTTCTGACAGGTTTTCTCGGCGGCTGGTGTGCGAATTACCTGAAGAAAGTCATCAAGGTGCCTGCTTTTATGGAAGGCATTGTGCCGCAGCTGATACTCCCGCTTCTGACAACGCTGATCATTGGCCTCTTCATGGAGTATGTGGTGGGCGTCCCCATCCTTTGGCTGACAGAGGGGATTTACGCATTGCTCATGAGCATGCAGAGTTCGGGCAGTTCTGTAATCGTACTTGGCTTAGTCCTCGGCATCCTGTCGGCAGTTGACTATGGCGGTCCTATCAACAAGGTGACGTTTGTCTTCGTCATGCAACTTATGACGCAGGGGATTGGTGCTCCGATTTCCGTGCTGATTTCCGCCTCCATGATTGCTCCCTTTGGTTTGACAATCGGCTACTTTCTCAGCAAGGCAACACGGCGCAACCTGTATTCAGATCAGGAAAAGGATGCCCTCAAATCGGCTTTCCTTATGGGATGTTGCCAGATAACAGAAGGCTCCTATCCGATTATCTTGAACGACCTGGTTCGGATCACAATATGCACAGCGATTGGTGCAGCTGTGGATGGGGCGCTCGTCATGTATTGGCAGTGCGCATCAACAGTTCCGGCAGGTGGCTTCTTTGCACTTCCTGGCATTGCAAACCCTGGATTCTAGCTGTTGAGCCTGCTCATTGGATCTACAGTATTCGCCGTTTGCCTGCAATTCCTGAAACATCCGACGCAGGGCGAAGCGGTTCCGGTTGAGGAGAAGGAAAAGGAGCTTGATCTGTCGCAAATCAAAATTTCTGGCTGAGTGAAAACCTAGCAAAGCGGAGATGCGCCAATTTGAAAATCTTTCATTGGCGCATTTCTGCTATAGAGAGGAGGGAGCAATGTGATTATAAAGAAAAGGATCGGGAATTTTTCTGGGCAGGATGTATGGGAGTATACGATGGCGAACTCCCACGGGATGGAAGTCTCTATTTTGAATTATGGAGGAATTGTCCATCGCATCATCTATCCCGACAAGCATGGCAGGAAGAAGAACAGGATTCTGGCATACGAAGCGATCGCTTTGTATGAAGAAAATCCGATGTTTATGGGAGCGTTGATCGGCCGGATTGCAGGGCGGATTGCAAATGCAGGCTGCAGGGTTCCGAATGGGCCGATACTGACTTTGGAAAAGAATGAAGGGACTTGCAATTTGCATGGAGGAAGCAGGGGCTTTCATCATTGCTTCTGGCAGGTCATGGAGCAAGAATCGGAATCGGTGGACAGTCTCATTTTGAAGCACGTGGATGAGGAGCATGATGGTTGGCCAGGGGATATGCACGTTTGTGTGACATATGCCCTGAATGACATTGATGAGCTTCGGATACACTATCAGGCACGAACAAATAAAATCGGGCTATGCAACATGACGAATCACATGTATTTCAATCTGGATGGTGTGGACATAACCCCGGATATTTCAAGTCATGAATTGCAACTGGCTGCAGATGGTGTTCAATTCGTCGATGCGAGTACTATACCGACAGGCGATGTTGCCCGATGTGATGAAGAAAAGATTTTTGATTTCAGGTCGTTGCGGAAGGTGGGAAAATACGGCATGGATGCACATCCACAGCAGCAATTGGTTCATGGTGGCTATGATCATGCATTCTGTTTTTCGGATAAGCACCGGACGGGGCGATTGCAGTCCCGCAAATCGGGAGTCCGTGTGGATATCACCACACAGGAGGAGTCAGTGGTGGTATATACCTGCAATAAAGTCGATCGGAATATCAAATTGGAATATGGGCCTTTGACAAAACATGCGGGAATTACATTGGAGACACAGGCGCTCCCCGACAGGATTCACTCATATGCACCGGAAAAGGTCCTGCTAACTCCAGAGAAACCGTATGAGAGCACGACAATCTTTGCCTTCTCGAACGTGCGGGATTCTCTGCGGATTCCAGCACTATTCTGGTAAATGGCGCTGTTATTGGGAGGAATAAGCATGAAGCAGTCGGAAATCAATGAAATCATCGAGTATACAATCAAAGCTGCAGAGGATTTTAAAATTCCTTTGCCACCGTTTGCGTATTATACGCCGGAGGACTGGAAGCGGGTTCAAGAGGATGAATCTGAAATTGTTGATAATATGCTGGGATGGGATGTGACGGATTTTGACACGAATGATTTCCTGCATACTGGATTGACAGCCTTTACGTTTCGCAATGGGAATTACAATAGGAAGGATATTTATCCGAAGCCCTATTGCGAGAAACTCCTTTTTGTTCGTGATGGACAAATCCTTCCATTTCATTTCCATTGGTATAAAATGGAAGACATCATCAATCGTGGGGGAGGTGATTTAAAGATCACTCTTTTCGATGCCGATGAGAAGGAACAGCCATCGCAGGAGCCGGTCACTGTGAAGGTTGATGGGAAGAGGATGGTGGTTGAAGCGGGAGGAAGCATCATCCTAAAGCCTGGGCAAAGCGTCACATTGCAGCAAAGACAGTACCATCAGTGGCAGGGCGTACCAGGTACGGGGGATATCGCACTGTTCGAGGTCTCCATGACGAACGACGACCGCACGGATAATCGTTTTTTGAAGGCGCAGTCCCGCTTGCCGGAAGTGGAAGAGGATGCGCTGCCCAATCATCTGATGTTCAAGGATTATAAAGATTACATCACTTACGATAAATAGTCCGGGAGAGGAGAAGGAATGAAGTATTTTCTCGGAATCGATATCGGAACGACAAATACAAAAGCCGTTCTGTTTGGCCAGGATCTCAGGTTCATATCAAAGGGGAGTGCAGGATATGCACTGCAGGAACCGAGGAACGGATGGGCGGAACAGGATCCGCAGGAGTGGGGGCGTGCAGTAAAGGAAGCGATTTCAGAGGCATTGACGAGAGCGAGGGTGGATGCAGCTGATATACTTGGCATAGGGTTATCGGGGCAGATGCATGGCCTTGTCATGCTGGATGATGAAAACAATGTACTGCGTCCCGCCATACTTTGGTGCGACCAACGTACCGTAAAAGAGTGCGTTGAAATGACGGAAATCTTTGGAGAAAAGGCGCTTATTGACATAACAGCGAATCCTGCCTTGCCCGGATTTACTGCCTCCAAGATTCTATGGGTAAGAAAGCATGAACCGGAAGTCTATGCCAGGTGCAGGCATATCTTATTGCCGAAGGATTATATCCGTTTTTTGATGACAGGCCGATATGATACGGAGGTATCCGATGCGAGTGGAATGCAATTGATGGATGTCCCTGCGCGTTCCTGGTCCGATGATATTTTGAAGGGATTGGCAGTGGAGAGAGCATGGCTTCCGGAGCTCCATGAATCCATCGAGATTGCCGGTTACGTTACAGCGGAGGCAACGGAATTCTTTGGATTGGCAAAAGGCATACCTCTGGTTGGCGGAGCAGGGGACAATGCCGCAGCTGCAATTGGCACAGCAACCATAAAAGAAGGAAGAGCCTTCACGACCATTGGCACATCCGGCGTCCTGCTGACCCATACAGATACGCCTCGGATTGATGGGAAAGGACGAGTCCATACTTTTTGCCATGCCGTGCCGAATGCTTGGATTACCATGGGCTGTACGCTGTCGGCTGGAGAGTCGCTGCATTGGTTTTTGACCAAGGTGCTGCAAGATGGCATAACGATAGAACAGGTCATGCAAGAAGCAGAAAATTCGCCGCTAGGCGCTAATCATCTTGTATACTTCCCGTATCTCATGGGGGAACGATCGCCTATTCTGGATTCCTATGCGCGGGGAATGTTTTTTGGCCTGTCCGATATGCATACACGAGGGGATCTGATACGAGCAATCATGGAGGGCGTATCGTATTCTTTGAAGGATTGCTATGCAGTTTTCGAGGAAATGGGCATTTCGTTTTCATCAATGAAAATTTGTGGGGGCGGAGCGAAGAGCAAGCTATGGCGTTCCATTTTATCCAACATGTACAATTGCGTCGTAGAAGCGGATAACCATGCAGAAAACGGGGCTTTGGGCGTTGCTGTTTTAGCGGCTGTTGGAGTAGGCGCGTATTCTTCCATTGCCAAGGCATCCAGTTGTACAAACGTAGGGTTCGAAACGGAAAAGCCTGTAAGCGGGGCCGTGGAATACTACGATAGAGGGTATGCGCTATATCGGAAAATATACCACGATGTCAAGGAAGACTATAAAATATTGATGGCGCTTGACTAGGTTCAAAGAACAGAAAGCAGATGGGCATATGCAAATGAATCCTTTAAGAATACCAATGCGAGCTGATCCATCTCGGCAAGGGGGAGAGCACCTTTCCGTCGGCAGGTCTCGGAGGCTATGATGTGACAGGCTCTGGAAAGCTGCTTTTGAGCAGGATGTGAGACTGTACATGGGGGATGTTTTGCAACATATCTCTTCCCTGTACAGAAGCAGAAATATAGAAATAAGCCTTTTGTTTCGGCAAGAGGCTTATTTGCGTTGCAGTATTGGTTCAGATTGATGGAAAGGAAGACCGCTCCGCGCCGAATTTCTTGTAATATGCATAGCGGGAGTCACGCACCGTTGTTTTTCTACGATACTTTGCGATATAATGAGAGCAGAGACAGCTTGGCTTAGAGTCTCGGCAGAAGGAGAGGGGCGTATGGGGATTCCCTTTCCGGCAGAGCAAGGAGGAATTTACTATGGCGCGATTATCAAAACCACGGAAGAAGAGGAAGAAGACTCCGGATTTTTTGCCCGAGGACCTCAAGGGGCTCCTGACTCCGGAGGAGCAAAGGGCATATCTGGCGGAGATGAAGAAGCGATTTGGTGGCGGAGCAGGAGGCGGGACGGAGCCAGTGGATGCCGCGGACTGCTTGGAGCTGGCAGAATGCGCCAGGACAGAGAAGGAACGCCTCAAATGGATACGGCGTGCAAGGGAGCTGGATCCGGAGGATATCGATGCGGCGGCACAGGAAATCCTGGCCACCTGCGAGGATGTGCATGAGGTGCTGGGGGCCTTGAAGCCGCTTATCAAAACGGCCGAGGCACAGCTGGAAAAGGAAGGCTTTTTCAGGCCGGAATATATCGGGGACTTCTGGGCCGTTTTGGAGACGCGGCCCTATATGCGCCTGCGGTACGCCTATCTCGAGCACCTTGTCACTGTGCACCAGATACGCCCCGCCATTGCGGAGTGCAGGGAACTCCTGCGGCTTTGCGAAAATGACAACATGGGAGTGCGCTATCGGCTTATTGCCCTTTACACATACCTCCAGGAGGAAGCCCCGGCGATGAAGCTTGCCAAGCAGTATGGAGAGGAGTCCACCCCCTTTCTGTTCTGTATGGCGCTTTTGAAATATACGCTGGGGAAGAAGCGGGCCGCAAAATCGTATCTGACGCGTCTCCTGCAAGCGAACTCGGACACGCAGCGCTATCTGAAGTGCCTGGACATAGGACAGGACGTCTTCCCGGAAGGGGGCATAGCATATGGCTACCGTGTGAACACCATAGAGGAGTTCCAGGCACTGATGGGGGATTCGACTTTCCTCTATATTACAGCCACCAGCTTTGCCAAGTGGGTGCTGCATAGCCCGAAAGGCGAATGAACGCATAAAAGGAAACAATCGGCCACCATCCTCCCGCAGAGAACGTGACCGGCTGATACGCCGGAGCTTCCAAGCCACAGCCTGCGGGCGGGCTCCTTCCGGCGCTTCGCGCCACCTTCCTCCCAGAGGAAGGCACTCGAAGGGGGAAGCTGCAATCGAACACGGCGAGGGAGGCGGTGGGCATGGGGCAGACGATGCCGCGATGCCCTGTTGCCTCTTGCCACGGCGGTCTCCCACCAGCGCCTTGCGCCACCTTCCTCCCGCAGGGAGGCGCCTGAAGCGGGGAGTATATCCATGTATGGAAAACTTTTTGACGAAAATCAAAAAAGCTGTGTCAAGCACATTTGATTATGTCCTCGAATTTTCTTTTTATAAGCCCCGTTTTTC
>CAMCRT010000103.1 GCA_945877355.1 uncultured Mitsuokella sp.
AAAATCGCAATCGGGTGATACCATGAAATCCATTCTTCTCATCGGCCTCGGCCGCTTCGGCCGCCACGTGGCGCGAAAGCTCCACGAAAGCGGCCACGAGATCCTCGCCGTGGACAAGAACGAGGAGCTCGTCAACCAGACGCTCCCCTACGTGACAAACGCCCTCATAGCCGACAGCACCGACCCGAAGTTCCTAGCGTCCCTTGGCATCGGGAACTTCGACGTGTGCATCGTCGCCATCGGGGACGACTTCCAGAGCTCCCTCGAGACGACGCTCCAGCTAAAGGAGCTGGGCGCCCGCACCATCGTCGCGAGGTCCTCCAGCTCCATCCACGAGAAATTCCTCAAGAAGAGCGGCGCCGACGAGGTGGTCTACCCGGAAAAGCAGCTGGCTCTCTGGACAGCCATCCGCTACGGCAGCGACCATCTCCTGGACTACTTCGAGCTGGGCCCCGGCTACGCCATCTACGAGACCACCATGCCCGCCGCCTGGGCCGGCCACACTATCGGAGAGCTCGACATCCGCCGCAACTACCACGTAAACGTCCTCGGAATCCGAAAGGGCGCCCACCTAAACGTGGAAATCACCCCCGCCACAAAGCTGCAGGCAGAGGACACCATCCTCCTCCTAGGCAAGCGGGAGTCCTTGGAGAAATGCATGAAGCTCTGAGAGATAGGGACTGATACCTGCGGGTATTTTATTTTTTGCTTGAAAAAAATAAAGAATGTGGTATTCTATAACTGGAATCGATAGCGACATTTGGATACCACAAAATGCCTGCAGGAAGTGATGAGCCTGCAGGCATTTTCTTTGCATTTTGCTTTTAGAGGAACAGCTCCGTCACGAAGACGATGATGCAGCAGGTGGCGGCGACACAAAAGAGGCTGGCGCCGCGCCAGGCCAGGCCTAGCCCCACGAGGAGGGCTGCTGTGCCGGAGAGGGGGGACTTCGTGGCCTCCACCATGGAGGGGAAGGTCATGACGGCGAGCGTCACGTAGGGCACGTAGTAGAGGAAGGAGCGCAGGAAGGTATTCCGTATCTCGCCCCGGATGAGGACGAGGGGGAGGATGCGGATGGCCAGTGTCATGGCGCTCATGAGGAGGAGGTAGATGTAGATATCATGCTGCATGGTCTGCCTCCTTCTTTTCCTTTATGGGAAAGAGCAGGGCGCCTGCCCCTGCGATAAGGACGGTCAGGAGGATCGTGCGGGTGCCAAAGGAGATGCCTGCGGCAAAGGACGCGTGGGTCAGGAGGAAGCTGGCGGCGAAGGACACGGCCACGAGGCGCAGGATGATGGAGTCCCGCTTCGCGGGCGGGATGATGATCCAGAGGAACATGCCGTAGAGGGCGACGGAGAGGGCGCTCACGAGCATGGCGGGCAGCACATTTCCCGCGATGACGCCAAATAGTGTGCCAAAGGCCCAGCCGGGGAGCGCCACGGAGTAGGCGCCGTAGCAGTAAAAGGGGTCGAGGAGGCCGTGCCGCGCGATGGAGATGCCAAAGAGCTCGTCCGTCACGTCGAAGCCCACGAAAATCCGATGCCACAACGAGGTGCCGGGGCGCATGCGCTGGCTCAGGGCGCAGCTCATGAGCATGTAGCGGGCATTGGCCACGAGGGTGATGAGGAGGATCTCGAGGTATGGCGCGTCGGCGGCGATGACGGAAAAGCCGGCGAACTCGCCGGCGGAGGCGTTGTTAAAAAGGCTGGCGAGGAAGCCCTGGAAGGGAGAGAGTCCCGCGTTTTTCGCCGCGATGCCGAGCGTGAAGGACACGACGAAGTAGCCGAGGGCGATGGGGATGCCATCGTGGACTCCCTCATAAAAGACCTGGCTGCGTGATTTTTCCAGTGGGTTGACCTGCATAAAAAAATTCCCCCTTGCATACGGGTATGATTATACCACAAGGGGGAATTTATTGGGAGAGTGTCATGATAGGAATCGCAGAGGTGGGCCTCACCCGGCGAAGTCATCCAACTCCTCTGCCGTCAGGATGCGCTCGATGCGGATGTCGCTGGTGGTGGCGAGGTTCACGAAGGTGCCGTCGAGCCGCTGGACGATGGGCAGGGCCGTGACCCGGCTTTCGTCCAGGTAGACGATGCGAGCGGTGGTGCCGTCCGTCAGGCGCACCCAGTTGCCGTAGAGGGCGTGGCAGACGTGGCGCATGAAGGGGACGGCGTAAGTGGCGTCGTAGCGGCCCTTGTAGATGCCGTCTTCCAGGATGGCGAAGATCTCGAAGGGGGATTTGCGCTCGTCCGCGTCCTCCTTTGTGGCAAGGGCGATGTAGAGGTCGATGATGCCGAGGATCCGGGCTATCGGCACGATGGCGGCGCCCTTGAGCTTATTGGGGAAACCGGAGCCGTCTAGGAGCTCCCGGTGCTGGAGGATGCCCTTCAGGATATCGGGGCTGGCGGAGAGCGGCGAGTCCTTCAGGACGGAGTAGCTGAATTTGGGGTATTCCTTGACGATGTTTTCCTCGGCGAAGGTCAGCCGCTTCTTTTTCTCCAGGATGGATTTCGGCAGGTTGAGCTTGCCCACGGAGTAGAGGAGGGCGGCGGTGATGAGGTCGTGGCGTTCCCGCTCGTTGAAGCCGAGCCAGTGGGTCATGAGCTTGGCGAGGATGGCGGCGCTCAGGGCCTGATGGATGAGGGGGTCGCCCTCCTGGCTGGCGTTGTGGATCTGGGAGATGGCCCGGGCATCGTCGGGGGCCTCCCGGAAGAGATCGGCGGACAGGATGGATTTCAGGGCATCCATGTCGAGGATGCTGCGCCAGCAAAGGTCGTTGAGGAGGGAGTAGAGGGTCGTGTAGATGTGGTCGTAGCTGGTGGCATAGGCCTTGTCGATGAGGACTTCTTTTTTCGGCGCGATGTCGGAGGGCGGGTCCGGGAAGGATATGAGCACGGTGACGATGCCCCGTTTGCGAAGCATCGGGATCATGCTCTGATCGAGGGTGGCACCTCGCCGCACCACCACTTCCCCCATGGGATCCGTCGCGTCCTTGCCAAGGCGCATGCCCGGCCGGATGTCTTCTATTGCAAATGCCTTGAGCATGAATATCGCCCTCCCTCTTGAAAATAGTCGAAACAATCCTACTATATCAATAATAATAGAAAAGGAGAGAAATTGCAAGAAAAGGAGGTGAAATATTGTAGGATAGGAGGGAGCGTCAGCCGGGAGTATTTGCGTGCAGGTTTGAAGCGCCCTACGCGCGGGCTCCCCCTGCCCCTACGGGGCACCCCCCTCCCTGAGGGAGGCTTGGTTCGCACTCCTCGGCACTTCTTTGATAGGATGCTTTCTTTTGTCAGCTAGGAAGATAAATCACCGGCTCAGCAGCGGGGAGGTGCGGCGGAGGTGGGGGGATTTTCTCATGAGGCGGCTATGGGTCAGGGTAGCGCCCAGGGCGAAGGCCACGATATCGGCGGCGGGGACGGCGAGCCAGGCACCCGTGATGCCGAAGAGCTCCGGCAGCACCAGCAGGAAGATGGAGATGCCCGCGAGATTCCTCGTGAAGGAGAGTAGCGCCGAGGTCTTGCCGTCGGAGAGGGCGGTGAAGAACCCATCCAGAAAGATATTGGCCCCGGCGAGGAGGAAGGAGAAGGCAAAGAGCATGAAGCCCGTGGTGGCGAGCTCGAGGGCATGGCCGCCCTCCGGCAGGAACAGGGTCGTGAGGGGCGCTGCGAAGAGCTCGGCGATGGCAAAGACGAGGAGGGCGCTTCCAGCGATGAGCTGGGCGCTCTTTTTCAGCAAGCGGCGGATCTCCCGAAAGTTCTCTGCGCCGTACTGGTAGGAGAATATGGGGGCGACGCCCGTGGTGTAGCCCACGTAGACAGCCGTCAGGAGCATCTCGGCGTAGAGGATGATGGTGATGGCGGCGATGCCGTCCGCTCCCGCATAGCGATAGGTGATGATGTTGAAGAGGAGGGTGGTGATGCCCATGGAGAGCTGGGTCACGAGCTCGGAGATGCCGTTGCCCATGGCGGCAAAGAAGGCCCCGGGCTCACAGGAAGGGGGCATAGCGGGAAAAGTAGAGGAGCCCCGCCACCGCCGCCACGAGATAGGCGATGCCCGTCGCGAGGCCCGCACCGAAGATGCCAAGGCCCAGGTGGGCGAGGAAGACATAGTCCAGCACCGCGTTCGTCACGCCGGAGGCCACGGAGACGAGGAAGCCCTGCATGGGGCGGCCGTCGGCGATGAAGAAGGCGTTGAAAAGGAGCATGAGCCCGCCTGCTGGGAAGAAGGGCAGCATGGCCACGAGGTAGTCGTAGCACATGGCGTAGAGGGCGGGGGTAGCCCCGAGGAAGGTGAGGACCTGCTCCGTGGCGGCGAAGTAAAGGAGGGAGACGAGGAGGGGGAGCAGGGCGGCGACGAGGGCCAGCATGGTAAAGCGGGCCCTTGCCTCCTGATTCCGCCCCTCGCCCAGGTTCTTCGCCACGAGGGCGGAGCCGCCGGAGGCCAGCATGATGCCGATGCCCCAGATGAGGTTGATGGCGGGGTAGGCGACATTCGACGCGGCGAGGGCGTCGCTGCCGGCGTAGCGGCCGATGAAGATGCCGTCAGCGACGGTGTAGAGGGCGATGACGAGCATCATGGCGATGGAGGGGGCCGCGAACCGCAGGAGGGTGAGGTTCGTGAATTTCTGAGCAAGCGGCGAATGGGTGCGCTTCGTTTCCTGGCGCATAAATATCCTGATCCTTTCTGAAATAAAGATTGCAATTTGTTTCTGCTTTCGTTACTATTATGGTAAACCTTACAGTTCATGTAATGTCAAGGGGGCTATCATGGGACAGCGGATGCATTTTCATACGGGGGAGTTTGCAAGGCTTTGCGGGGTGAATCCTAGGACGCTTCATTACTATGACGAGGAGGGGATTTTCTCGCCGGAGGCAGTGGAGGAGAATGGGTATCGGAGCTACAGCGCGCGGCAGATCTATCCCTTCTACATGATCCGCCTCATGCGGCAGATGGGGCTCGACCTCGCGGAAATCAAGGAGTACATGGCCCATCGGAGCCCGGCGGGGCTCGACGTGCTTCTCGCGGGGCAGGAGGCGTGGCTGGCGGCGGAGATGAAGAAGCTGAAGGATATGAAGCGCAGCGTGGCGAACCAGCGGCGGCTGCTGAAGCTGTCGGAGCATATCGTCTGCGGGCGCGTGGAGCGGGCACTTCTCCCCGCCCAGCCCCTCTTTCTCTCCCGGAGCGTCCGCGTCCTCACGGAGAAGGGGGACACGGGGGGCATCGAGCGCGTCATCGCCGAGCACATGCGCTACGCCATCGCGCATGGCATCACCAGCGGCTACGGCTACGGCGCAAGGGTCGCCAGAGAGGACATCCTCGCGGGTCGGTCGAGCCTTATCGACTCCTTCTTCACCCCGACGGACACGCCCTATGGAAAGCTTCCGAAGGAGCTCCGGGAAAGGCGCCCGGCGGGGGAGTACCTCGTCACCTATTTCGCCGGGGACTACATGGTGACAGGGCCTTCCTACCAGCTCCTGCGGGACTACCTCGCCGCCCACCCGGAGCTCGCGCCCGGCGCCTACTCCTACGAGGAGAGCATCATCGAGGATCTCGCCGCCGCCAGCCCCAAAGACTACATCACCCGCATCGCGGTGCAGGTGCAGGAAAGATAAATGCAAAAAAGGGGAGCACCCTCCGAAGTTGGAGAGCGCTCCCTTTTTTTGTCTATGGAATTTCAAATCTTGAACGTCTCGATGGCGCCCTGCAGATCCGTTGCGATATTGGCGAGCTCCTCGCTGGCTGTGGCGATGTCCTGCAGCGCCTTTGTCTGGGTCTCCACCTCCGTGTCCGCGTTGCTGCTGGCGGCGGCGTTTTCCTCTGCCACGGCGGAGAGGTTCTGCACCGTGCCGGCGATGGCGGCGTTCTTCTGGCGGATGACCTCGTAGGTTTCGTGGAGCTCCTGCATGATGGTGTGGGCGGAGTCCACGGACTCGGAAATCTCATGGAACTGGTCGTGGGTATGCTTGAGCTCCGCGTCGTTCGCCTCGGCGATGGCAGCGGAGTCCTTCATGGTGTCCACGGCCTCCCGGGACTTGGCCATGAGCTCCTCGATGACCACCTTGATCTCTGACGAAAAGCCCTTCGACTGCTCCGCGAGCTTGCGGATCTCGTCGGCCACCACGGAGAAGCCCCGGCCTGCCTCGCCCGCCCTTGCGGCCTCGATGGCGGCGTTGAGGGAGAGGAGGTTCGTCTGCTCGGAGATCTCCTGGATCATCTGGCTGGCCTTCTCGATGCGCTCCGCATTCTGGTTCGTGGCGGCCACCACCTCCACCACCCGGCGGGTGGCGTCGCTGGACTTCTGGAAGGTCTCCTCCATGCGGTGGATGCTCTCGGCGCCTGCATTTTTCCGGTCGTCGATGGCCTCCACGGCGCTTGTGAGGTTCTCTACCACCTCCGTGTTGCGCTCCACCAGCTGCATGATTTCCTCCACATTGCCGGAGGCCTCCTGGGTGTCGGCGGACTGGTGCTCCGCCCCGTCGGAGATTTCCCGGATGGTGTCGGCGACGCGCTTTGCCGCGTCCGCCGTGCTCTGGGTCGTGGCCGTGAGCTCCTCGCTGGTCGCCGCCACGGATTGGGAGGTGTCGTGGATCTTCCGCAGCATGCTCCGGAGGTTTTCGCCCATGGTGCGGAGGTCATTTGCGATGCTGCCCACCTCGTCCGTGCGGCCCGCGAACTGGCGCACCACCTTGTTGCGCTCCTCCCGGAAGTCGTAGGAGGCGAAGTTCTCGATGACCTGGGTGATGATGG
>CAMCRT010000104.1 GCA_945877355.1 uncultured Mitsuokella sp.
GTCTCTTTTGCTATACCTTGACCAGCGTTTACACACAAGATTTTACACTATCATTCCACCTCTTCTTTCTTATTTCGCCATAAAGTATCGATTTCCCTGTTTGGACATAAGTATCGGAAACAAAATAAGAGCAGGGCAATCTCACACGACTGCCGCGCTCTTATTTTCGTTCCGATTCATAGAGACTTTCAAAGCCTCAGCGGATGAAGTTTGTCATGGTGATTTCCTCATGCTTCGGATAGGAAATGCCCTGGGCTTTGCCGGCCTCGATGCTTTGGAGCAGCCAGATGAAGTTCCGGCCGAGGGTCCGCATGATCTGGAGGCCCTCCTTGTCCTTCTGCACGTCCTCCGGTGTGAAGCCGTGGACCATGTTCCAGTATTGCGAGCCCACCACCATCATGTTGGAGATGAAGAAATACTTGTTCAGCCGGTCGAAGGAGGCAGTGGCGCCGCCCCGGCGGCAGGAGACCACGGCGGCGGCCAGCTTGCCGGCGAATTTATCGGAAGCGGAGAAAAAGAGCCTGTCGAGGAAGCTGGTGCCCCTCCCGTCGGGGCCCGCGTAGTAGACGGGGCTGCCGAAGATGAAGCCGTCGAACTCCCCAATCCGCGCCGCCGTCTCATTGACGAGGTCGTTGAAGGCGCACTTCCCCGTCTCGACGCATTTCATGCAGGCGATGCAGTCCTGCATGGGCTTTCTCCCCAGCCACAGGATTTCCGTCTCCACGCCGCCGGCCTCCAGGGTCCTTGCCACCTCGGAAAGGGCCGTGTAGGTGCAGCCCCGCTCATTCGGGCTGCTGTTCACCAATAACACCTTGCTCATAAGCTCTCCTAAGATACGTCTTTCTCACATATTTGCAGGCAGGATCTCAATCCAGTAGTCGTCCGGATCCTCGATGAAGTAGATGCCCATGGCCTCGTTCTCGTAGCAGATGCAGCCCATTTGTGCATGCTTTTTGTGGGCGGCCTCGAAATCCTCTGCCCGAAGGGCCAGGTGGAACTCCTTTTCCCCGAGGTCGTAAGGCTCCTTCCGATCCGCAAGCCAGGTCAGCTCCAGCTCATGGGGCGTCCTTGTGTCCCCCAGGTAGACAATCTTGAAGCCCGGCCCGTCGAAGCGACGGGTGGGACGGAGATCGAGCGCCTCCGCGTAAAAGCGCAGGCTCTTATCCAGATCCAGTACATTGAAGTTGTTGTGTGCAAACGTAAACATAGCTGCTCCTTTGGAAAATCCACGATATTGCCTCCATATCCGGGAAGGCTCTCGGACACTATGGATATTTTAGCGAAAATCGTTTCTTTCGTAAAGAATGCACTTTTTTGTCACGTACTACCCGGAAGGATAGTGCCCCTGAAATACAGGACTTCCAGTGCATGATTCCGGATCCTCCCATGAACATGATTCTTCTTGTCAAAAATCTCCTCTCCCTCTATAATGGAGACAAGAAATGCATCACCCCCACAGGAACAGGAGGAGTCCTTATGGCAATAGAGCATCGGGAGGCAATCGGGCTCATGGAGCGGCCTTTGAAGGCCCACACGATTTACGCGGTGCTGAAGGGAAGGGCGGAGGCTGAGGCTGCCAGGACGGGAAAGCTTGCGGGGTAGATACATGCTTGTTCTGAAATCCATCGCCTATTTCCTGTTGGCGGGTCTTTTTGAAATCGGAGGCGGCTATCTGATCTGGCAGTGGCTGTGGGAGGGGAAAGGCCTTGCCTATGCCTTGGCAGGCGCCCTCCTGCTCATCCTGTACGGCATCGTCCCCACGCTGCAGCCGGAGGGCCACTTCGGCAGGATTTATGCGGCCTATGGGGGAGTCTTCATCGTCATGTCCCTGCTGTGGGGCTGGGGTGTCGACCACATTTCGCCGGATCGCTGCGATATCCTCGGCGGCGCCATTGCGCTTCTCGGTGTCTCCATCATGATGTACGGGCCTCGATAAAGACATCGGAACAAAGTTTCATAGCTACAACAAAATGGCTTGGAGGTTGTACAGCTGCACAACAGCCAAGCCATTTTCCTTTTGAAATTACGAGCCATAGATAGCCGCGATTCCGCGCGAGCTGCACCCCCCAGTGTCAGGAGCAGTGCAAGGCCCAGCACCTCATGATAGGCCAAGGGCAGGTAGAGAACCCCCATCAGGTTGATGAGCGCCGCTAGGAGCAGCATATCGATGAGGTAGCGCATGGCTCAGACCTTTGCCCAGGTGGAGAGCTCCCGATCGCTGGCGCCATTCAGCACGCTGCCCGCCTACCATTTCGCGCCGGGGGCCAGAGGCCGCAGCCGCTGAGGAAAATCGTCAGCGCCCTGAGGCCACTCAGCTTCAAAAACTCCCTGCGATTCATCTTATCCCCCCGCTCTCTCTGACTTCTGACCCTGCTCCAGCTGGTAAATCATGTAGTCCAGCCGCGTCAGCTTTTCCTGCAGCTGGTGGAGGCGCTCCACCATCGTCCGCCGGTGACGCTGCAAGAAGGTCAGCCGTGCCCCGTCGCTGTCCAGGGCCTCGTATTCCCTGCAGCAGGCCGCCTCGCAGCCCACGCCCCGGATCCCCTCTTGGTTCTCCATTCACCTCGCCTCCTGTCTCTCTTTCCTATAGCATAGCAGGGCGGGCCATCTATGTGAAATGCTTATAATTTTGATTGTTTGATACATTTTCTGTATGGAAGTCTTGAAAGGCCTCCTATTTCCACTACAATGAAGAAAGGGACTCTCGCATGTAACTCAGAACAGCAAACGTATCATACGAAGATTCCCTCCCATAAGTGTAACTGCGCGAAGCACTCTACGGGTATCTTCGCTGCTCGCATGAAATAGCCCCGAGAAATGGAGGCAGGAAGATGGAGCTACGCACCCTTTCGTATTTCCTGGCGGTGGCCAGGGCCCAGAACATGACGGAGGCCGCCAATGTGCTGCACGTGACCCAGCCCACCCTCTCCCGGCAGATTGCCGATCTGGAGGATGAGCTGGGGAAAAAGCTCTTCACCCGGACCAGCCGCAGCACCGTCCTGACGGAGGACGGCATGCATCTGCGGCAGCGGGCGGAGGAAATCCTCGCCCTGGTGGAGCAGACAGAGGACGAGATAAAGAGCGATGCCATCGACCTCACGGGCAGCGTCCGCATCGGTGCTGGAGAGACCCACGCCCTGCATCTCCTGGCAGAGCTCTTCGCTGACCTTCACAGCCGCTATCCCCGTCTCACGGTGGAGCTCTTCACCGGTAACGCGGATACGGTGGAGGAAAAGCTCGCCCACGGCCTCATCGACTTTGCCGTGATGATCGAGCCCTTCCCCCTGGAGGACTACAACTTCATCCGCCTGCCAGAGCCCATCCGGGCAGGCATCGTGACCCGGGTGGATAGCAAATGGGGGCAGCTTCCCGCCGTCCACCCGGAGGATCTGGCCGAAATGCCCCTTTTCCTCTCCTCCCGCCAGAAGACCGAGAGCCTGGACTTTTCCGCCTGGTCCGGCGGAAAAATCACCCCGGAGAAGCTTCACATCGTAGGGCACCACGACCTCATCGGCAACGTCTCCCATTTCGTCCAGGCTGGCGTGGGCTGCGCCTACGCCATCGACCAGCTCCTGCAAACCCAGGCCATGGGCCTGAAGTTCATCCCCTTCGAGCCCGCCATCACCCTCTCCGCCGTGGTGGTCTGGAAAAAATACCGCCTGCTCTCAAAATCCGCCGAGGTATTCCTAAAGGAACTCACGGAGCGAGTGCAGGGAGAAAAGCCTTCGGATTAATAAAGAGGGACGGTTTCTTTACGAAATCGCCCCTCTTTTATGGCTTAGTTCCTTTATTGCTCAGTTCTCAAGAGCCCCATACTGCTTGTCGTCCACGGGCTCCAGCCATTCGTTTGACGTGTCTTCCCCCGGCACCTCGAGAGCCAGGTGGCTGAACCAGGAAGCCTTCTGTGCCCCGTGCCAATGCTTGACCCCCGCAGGAATCATCACGCTGTCCCCCGGCGTGAGGGCGATGGCGTCCTTTCCCCACTCCTGATACCAGCCCCGGCCTGCCACGCAGATGAGAATCTGGCCGCCGCCCTTCTCTGCGTGATGGATATGCCAGTTGTTCCGGCAGCCCGGCTCGAAGGTCACATTGTAGACGCCAAGCCCCTCCGTCACCACAGGGGCCAGATAGCTCTGGCCGATGAAATACTTGGCATAGGCATCATTCGACGCCCCGATGGGGAAGACCATGGAGGCTGCGTGGGCTGCCTTTGCGTCCTCCGCCGTCTCTCCCTTCCAGACCTCCGCCGCGAGGTGGAAGGCCGCCCAGCCCTTCGGCCAGCCCACATAGAAGGCGATGTGGGTGAGGATCCCCGCGATTTCCTGCTTTGTCACGCCATTCTTCTTCGCGTTCCCCAGGTGATACCGCAAGGAGTCGTCCGTCATACCAGAGGACACCAGGGCCGTCACCGTCAGGATGCAGCGGGTCTTCGTGTCGAGGGCCGGGTCATTCCAGTTCTCCCCAAATAGCACGTCGTCATTGTAGTGGGCAAAGGCTGGGGCAAACGTTCCCAGCACGTCCCGCCCTGCCGTCTGAACAATCTTCTCTGCCATAATGCGTTCCTCCTATCAAAAACTCTTCCGTTTCCCCCATCATAGCAGTCTGCCCCACAAATGTGAAATGCCTCTGCCAAAGGCTCCTCCATACGCTCTCCGTATGGCTGCCAAAACCATTCTCCACCCACTGCCAATTTCCTTTATTTGGGCGTGAAACCAAGAAGGAGCGTTTCGTGAAGGTCTTGTCCTTCTGAAACGCTCCTTTTCCCGTTAAATCAAGATTCCATTGCAGTGGTCGATTTCGTGCTGGATAATCTGTGCCGGGAATCCTGTGAACCTTTGCTGCTTCTTCTGGTAGTCCCTATCCCGGTACTTGACCTCTATCCACTCGTGCCGCTCCGTCTCCCGTTCGCCAGCAAGGGACAGGCAGCCTTCCTTTGTCTTGTAGGTCTTGGCCGACTTCTTCCGGATTTCCGGATTCAGCATCACGAGATAGATATCTTCCAGACGGATGACGATGATGCGCTTTTTCACGCCTATCATATTGGCGGCAAGCCCCACGCAGTGATGGGCGTGGGCCTTGAGGGTCTCCAGAAGATCCTCGGCGATGGGAAGGTCTTCCTTCCCCGCCCTTTCCGACTTCTGCGCCAGAAAAGCTTCGTCCCTTACGATTTCCCGAACCATGTAAGCCTCCTGTCAAACCTGCAGCTTTACGAACACCCTTATCCCGATTCCACTCCATCCGCGGGGACGCGTATACGACCGTGCACTTCTGGGAGAGGGCACAAAGCAGTACCATAAATCTACACCAGTGCCTGCCCTGCGAATGTGGCAAGCTTATTTTGCCATTTCTTTTCCGAGATTCTGCAGCCTTGGCGGGTTCTGGCGGATGGCGCCGACGATGGGATGCGGGACGTAATTTTTCTCGAGGGCCTCGATCTCCTCTGCAGTGAGGGTAAGCTCCGTGGCCTTCGCCGCCTCCTCGAGGCGCTCCGGCTTTGTGGCACCCACGATGGGCGACATGACGCCCTTTGCCCACTGCCAGGCAAGAGCCACCTGGGCCATGGTGACATTGCGCTTTTCTGCGATTTCTGCGACCTGCTGGACGATCTTTATGTCCTCCTGCTCCGTGCGGTCGTATTTCTGCTGGGAGATTTTATCCGTCTTGGCCCGGAGGGTGTCTCCCTGCCAGGTCTTCCGGGCGAGGTGGCCAGCCGCCAGCGGGCTATAGGGCATGAGGCTCACGCCCTGCTCCTGACAGATGGGGATGAGCTCCCGCTCGTCCTCCCGATAGAGAAGGTTGTAGTGGTTCTCCATGGCAGAGAACTTCGTCCAGCCGCCCTTTTCCGCTGCAATCTGCATGTTGTGGAACTGGTAGCCGTACATGGCCGAGGCCCCAAGGGCCCGCACCTTTCCTGCCTTTACGAGGGAGTCGAGGGCCTCCATGGTCTCCTCGATGGGTGTCTCATAGTCAAAACGGTGAATGATGTAGAGGTCGAGGTAGTCCGTGCCAAGCCGCTTCAGCGTCCCCTCGATTTCCCGCAGGATTGCCTTCCGGGAGAGGTAGCCCTCATTGAAATAGACCTTTGAGGCGATGACCACCTTATCCCGGGGGACATCCCGAAGGGCCTGCCCGAGATATTCCTCACTTGTGCCTGCCGAGTAGACGTTGGCCGTGTCAAAGAAATTGATGCCAAGGTCAATCGCCGTCTTCACCACCCGCTCCGTGGTCGCCGCATCCACAGTCCAGTCATGCATCGTCCCCGCCTTGCCAAAGCCCATGCAGCCGAGGCAGATTGCCGAGACCTCGATATCCGTCTGTCCAAACCTTTGCATTTTCATTGCTCTTCCTCCTATCATTCCAACCCGCGGGCTAATTCCCGCCCATGATTTTCTCATCCCCTATCCTACAGGAACACGGCGCAAATGTCCATTTCCCATTGCGTATAAGTCCCAATAGATGCCCCGTATACCACTGGCTAGTCCCGTCTTTATCCCCTTCCACTTTCATCCAACTTAGTGTAAAATAATACTCGGTGGGGTTGCAATAAAAAGGGATGACCTTTATCCTGTGTAGTATCCCTAAAACATAGGTAAAGGAGTCATCCCCATGAATATGATTGTAGCAGAAATCACGGAGATTTTGATAGTGTAAAATCTTGTGTGTAAACGCTGGTCAAGGTATAGCAAAAGAGACCA
>CAMCRT010000105.1 GCA_945877355.1 uncultured Mitsuokella sp.
GCAAGATGGTAGAGTATGCTATCCAGAAGCTCAGAGCGTGCCGACTCATCCGATATGGTCTCATAGGCATGGAGAAGCTCCCGAAGCGATTCTCCCTCCTCACCTTCCAAGGCCTCCCAGCTAGATAGGAGCGTCCCGCTCCCTGGTAGGAATGCCTCCTTCAAAATGCTTTTGTCCCCTTTGATTGTAGCCTTATGCACCGTATCCATGCGATTGACAGAGAACGTTGCATCATAAAGTCTAGAATCTTCTGTCAGATTTAATTCTGCAATTCTGAGAGCCTCGAGAGTTTTTAGCTCACCTTCCTCGACGATTCCATTTCCATTATCTTCCCATGCAAGAAGACTTTCCCAGCTAGCATCCCTTTTATCCAGTATATCATCCCGATTCGTATCCTCTGCCCGAAGTGCTTCCATACCATCCTTGGCACGACTACCCCGAGCAAGCTTTGTGTAGTCCCCGAAAAGCTCGCTGCCATCATCTATCTGCCCGTTCCCGTTTCGATCCATGACAAGAAGTGCTTCACCTTTCCGAATCCACTCGGAAGCCTCTGCAAAGCCATCCCCGTTATGGTCAAAATACGCCCAGCTCTGCCCGACAGGTATATCATTTGTTAGTTTCAATACGACAGGATCAACTGGCATCGCTGGCAGCAGTCCCTGCCGATTGGGATTTTCAAGCGGTTGATAAGGAGAAGGACTTAGCTGAATCTCATCCATCTTCTTTAATATATCCGCAAGCTGCTCCTCTACAACATCCCAAGGCGTGCCCATAGCCCGCCCCAAAAATCCAAGTGGCGTAGGGAGTTCTTCCATGCCGGCAAGATCCAATCCATAGTTAATGAAAGGACGTATAGTTTCTATTTGTTCAAATATTGGAAGTTTTGCAAGCCCAGTCCATACTGTGTCTCCTACTATTTCTCCCCTCTCTGCGTGCGATAAATCAGGATTGTTTAAGGCCTCTCTCAACCTTTCATATTGAAGGATATCCTCCATCCGGCCTTTTAGATTTAATCTCTCTTTTCCTACATCTATTTCATTACTCATTGTTTTTTCTCCTAGTTGTATTTTAGCTAAAAAGGATGATATCTGTAATCTCCCTTATTTCACCATAATGCGGAACCAGAAAAATCATAAGAACAATCCATATTACGAACGAACCGATACAAAGACACCCATATTTCACGATATGTTCTTTTTTTACAAGATGAAATAAGAAAATCAGTATGCTATAGAGAAAGCAAACAAAAGATATATAATTAATATTAGCTACAAATGAAAATAATGTACCTTGTATAATGATATCTGTGCTGAGATTTTTTTCCTTTCCCACATCGACTAAAGCATAAACAACATATATCATACAAACAACGAACGGGACAATCGAAAAGGCATAGAAATGGAGAAATTTCTTTTCACGAAACATCTGAATATAGGAATAGATTATAAATGGAAAAGAGGACATCCAGGAAAGTTCAGTTAGTGAAAAACTATCCCAGATTTCTGATAAAACTGCTGTGATATTCACGGTTCATCCCCCTATTACACTTCCATTTTCAGCGCTCCCGCAAGCCTTCATCCCGATAGCGGATAAACGGATCCATGAAATATTCGATGATGCGCTTTTCTCGCGTTTTTATCTCTGCCGTGACTCCCATTCCAGGAGATAGCATAGTCTTGTCTCCGCGGACCTCCAAGAATGGGTTCTCTGTCCTGCATATGACACGATATACAAGGCCTTTTTCCTTATCCTCAGTAGAATCAGCTGCCACTTCTGAAACGTGAGCCTGAATCATACCATATTTTTGAAAAGGAAAGGTATCCACCTTGATAACAGCCTCTTGGCCTTCATGGACAAAGCCAATATCATCGTTTTGCACCCATACCTCCATTTCCACTTGGGTGTCCTCCGGCACGATGACCATGACCGTCTCGCTCGGCGAAACCACTGCGCCTACGGTATGAATCTGCAAGGCATGGACAGTCCCATCCACAGGGGCTCTTAGATAGCGCGCATCCTTCTCATTCTCTGCCTTCCTGAGCTGCTCGACAATACCGGCCCTGCGTTGTATATCATCCTCCATCTGCGCCATGACATCCCGTTGATAGGTTTCCTTCGCATTCTGCCACTTTGCTGTTTGAGCTCCATACTCGGCAAGCTGTCTTGCTATATCTCGCCGGGCTGCAGATAACTCCTCTGTCAGTGTCAGCTTCCGCTCCCGATAATCCTGATAGGAAAAATCAGAAACTGCATTGACCTCCAGAAGCTCCTTCATGCGCCTTTCCTTATCTTCTGCAATCGCAAGCTGTTCCTTGAGCTTCCTGGCTGCAAATTCAGCAGCGCGGGCTGATTCTCCCTGAGCCGCAACGGATGCCGCAAGCGTCTCCATTTGAGAATCCTGCGCCTTCTTTCGTTGCAGGAAAAGGGCATATTGCCTCTGACGCTCTATCTGCAGACGAGCATCCTCCGTAGGGAGCGGAATGATTTCCCTTTCATCCCGCTCCGCTTCCAATCGCTCAATTTCTGCATCAAGATGGGCTTTCTGTTGTTCCAGACTGGACACGTCTGCCTCCGTTGCAGTTGTATCCAGCTCCATCAACAATTCGCCCTTTTTGACGGTGCTTCCGTCCTTTACTAGAATAGAGCGTACGGTTCCTTTTTCCAGCGGCTGTACCGTCTTCACGTATCCAGCAGGTATCACCTTGCCTGTTGCCACAGCCACCTCATCCACACTGCCTATACAAGCCCAAAGAAAAGCCGTGACAAAGACCGCAATGATTCCCCATATAATTTTTCTGCCAATCGGCGAAGGCGGTCTTTCTGCAATTTCCAGTGCGGCAGGCAGAAAATCATATTCTTCCTCCTTGAGATGCCTTTTCCCTGCATTATTCACTCAGATCGCCTCCTTGCTTCTTGTACAGGCTTGCATATATACCGTGCAGGCTTAAAAGATCCTCGTGGGTTCCCTCCTCTGCAATCTGCCCCTTTTCCAAAACGATGATACGATCCGCATGTCGTATCGTAGACAGACGATGGGCAATCATAATCATGGTGCGCCCTGCCGCAATCCTTGCAAGATTCTGCTTTATGGCATGCTCCGCCTCATAATCGAGCGCACTAGTCGCCTCGTCAAAAATCAGTATCTTGGGGTTTGTCATCAAAGCCCGCGCAATTGCTATTCGCTGACGTTGTCCACCTGAGATCGCATCCCCACGCTCACCGACGACTGTGTCATAGCCCTCTGGGAATTCTGAGATAAAGTCATGGGCTCCCGACAGCTTCGCCGCACGAATGATATCCTCCATCGATGCCCCTGGGACAGAAATCGAAATATTTTCCCGTATCGACCCATTGAACAAGAAGCTTTCCTGCAGGACAACCCCTATCTGCCGACGGATTTGGACAGGATCCATGTGCGCCAGGTCGATTCCATCTATCTTGATACGACCAGATTCGGGGAGATACAATCTTTCCAGAAGCTTTGTGAGCGTGCTCTTGCCGGATCCAGAGCGTCCGACAATCCCGATGGTCTTTCCCCTGGGTATAAAAAGAGAAATATGATCCAGCACAAGGGGTGAATCCAGACGATAGTGGAAGCAGACATTCTCAAAGGCTATGTCGCCTGAGAACGTCAGAGGCGCATGGGCTGATGCTCCAATTTTCCGTTCCGTGCTGCTATTCAGAATATCGCCAAGCCTTTCTATCGACAGACGAACCTGCTGGAAATCCTGCCAGGTATTCGTCAATCGCAGGATAGGCTCTATCGCTCGCGACGACATCATCTGGAATGCAATGAGCTCGCCGACCGTCAAGGCTCGTTCCATGACGAGATGTGCTCCCACCCACAGTATGGCGAGACTCGATATCTTCTGGATAAAGGAGCCGACATTCCCTGCGACGTTGGATACCATTGCTGTACGAAAGGAAGCCTTCACGTAGCGGGACAGGACATTTTCCCAGCGTTCCTGCATCTGCGGTTCGATGGACAAGCTTTTCAGTGTCCGTATCCCGGTAACCGACTCGACAAGATAGGCCTGGCTCTCTGCTCCTGTCTCAAACTTATCCTGCAGGCGCTCCCGAAATATCGGTGTCGCAAAGATAGACAATCCGATGAAGAACGGAAGTGCCAGAAGGGCAATAAGAGCGAGTTTTGTGCTGTATAGGAACATGACGATGATGAATACTGTCCCAAAAAACATATCCATCACGACCGTCAGAGCAGAACCCGTCAGAAACTGCCGGATATTCTCCAGTTCCCGCACACGAGCAATGGAATCGCCCACACGTCGCACCTCAAAATATTTCATCGGCAATGCCAAAAGATGATGGAATAGACGAGCCCCCAAAACAACATCAATGCGATTTGTCGTATGGGAGAACAGCCATGTCCTGAGAACCCCCATTACGGTTTCAAAGACTGCTACAAACAGCATCCCCAATGCCAATATATCAAGCGTCGTTGTGCTGTGGTGGACAAGCACCTTGTCGATGATGACCTGTGAGAACAAGGGGGTGATAAGGCCGAAAATCTGCAAAAAGAAGGAGGCGGCAAGAACATCGAGAAACAACCGTCGATATTTGAGAATAGCAGGCAAAAACCACCGAATCGAAAACGTTTCCTCAAGCTGCTTCCAAGCAAATTTCTTTTGCAGAAATATCAGATTTCCCGTCCAAACCTCCTTCAGCTCCACAAGACTAAGCTTGCGAGGAGCCTTTTCCCACGGATAAAAGGCGAGGACAGCCTCCTTGGAAGCCTTGACCAAGAGGAAAAATCTTCCGTCCTGCAGCTCAGCGATAGCAGGAAGTGGTAGAGCAGGAAGCCGATTGGCCTCCTCGCGTACCAAACGCGCCTTAAAGCCTCCTTCTCTGGCAGCTCGAACCAAATACGCTTTCTCATCAGCCTTATCAGGCTTGTTGCTACTTCTTGCAAGGAGCTCATAGGATATTGACAGCCCCAGTATTTTTCCGGCGATTACAAGACATGCCAAGCCCGTGTTCCAGGTTTGATTTTGCTGAATCGTCCCTATGTGAAATCACTCCCTAACCATGGTCAGCACAACAAGGCTCTCATCACTATCCTTCGCTTGCACGTGCAATGGATTCGATGCCTCAAGCATTTGGTGCAACAACAAGGTGGTTTTCTTCTCCATGTGTTTTCGTCGTCTCAAGCTGGGTCATCGGCGTATAGAATTCAAGAGAGGCATCCCCAATCCGCGTGACACAATCATCCACCTGATCTGCCGAATATACAGCTCCATTTGCAAAGGCAATCCTGTCTACGCGTATCTCCTTTGACTCAGCCCAAGACTTTATCCGCAATGCTTCCTGGGTATCCTGCAGGGTTGCTACCATATCCTTTCCGTCAAGCTTCCAACGAAGGTCGCCCGGCATGATTCCCTTTCCGAGCTGCAGCGTGTCCTCACCGCTATCGATCGGGGTTCCCCAGCTCCGGACGGCATTCTCTATCGTGTCATTCCCGTAGCCACGTCCCCAGATGTAGGTATCATCCCCTGTACCGCCGACAAGGGTATCATTCCCTTTTCCTCCATCCAGTACATCGTTGCCACTGTTTCCGTAAATCGTATCACGTCCGCCCTTTCCTTCAATGAAATCGTCAAAGTTCTCCCCACCATTTATCGTTTCATTGCGCGAAGTCCCTATCCGATGGCGAGCCGCTTCCATCACATCATTTGCCGAAAGCTCCGCCCCATCGTCAAAGACAATACGGTCAACCTGTGCGAGCGGGCTCTTGAACCATTCTTCAAAGCTCAGGCTCTCTTCTGTTGCCGTATTCCGCAAGACGAGCGTTGCCCCGTCCGCTTCCCACGAGACTTCTTCCTTTGTCATATCATGCAGGCGAAGGGTATCGTTTCCGCTTTCGTAGTAGGTATCCCAACTGCGGATTGCATTGCGTATGACATCGTTCTCATAGCCAGCTCCCCAGACGTAGGTGTCATCTCCATATCCGCCCTCCAGAATGTCATTTCCCTCCCCGCCATCGAGAATATCATTTCCTCCTAGCCCAAGAATGGTGTCGTCTCCTGCCTCGCCATAAATCATATCTGCCAGCAGGTCGCTTCCCTCCAGACGTTCATCCCGTGCTGTCGCATGGAAAGCAGCCGCCTCTTGCCAAAGTTCATCCCTGTCCATGTGCGTTCCATCCGAAAAGAGAATGCCATCTAATTTTTCCTCATCGCTACGGAACCAGTCTGGCAGGGAAATGCTTGCTCCTGTCTCTCTATTTGCAATCGTCAGCATTTCCTTCTCCCGGTGGAAGGAGAGTGCCTCCCTTCGAAGCCCTTCTCCAGCCATGAGAAGCGCCTGTCCTCGTTTTTCCCTCTGCTCCTCTGCGCGCTCGCGATTGCTGACAAGCTGGACGGTGTCATTTCCATCATTTCTGCCCCAGAAAATTGTCACATCTCCTTGGCCAGCCAAATCGCCCCAACGGTGTGGATCATCCCCTCTATTTCCGTAGAGTTTGTCATTTCCTCCACCTCCGACAAGCACGGTATCCTCTCCATGGGCAAAGAGCTTGTCATCTCCATCCTTGCCGAAAAGAATGGCATTTCCGCCCTCAC
>CAMCRT010000106.1 GCA_945877355.1 uncultured Mitsuokella sp.
GAGTACGGCTATCCATAAGGTGATAGAGCGATTTTTGGGGTGCGAAGTTTGAGATTATTACGAAAGCAATGCCTCTTCTTCGTATATACGATTGTCGAAATAAATATTGCATTTATCGAGGTGATCATAAGAAACTCCAGCAAATGTCTTAAGAATCGCCTCGAAAATCTGACGTGCTCCTTCACACGGAACAGCCATACCTATCTGACGGCGCACTTTTTCCTTGCTCCCCTGGAACACAAAATCGTCAGGAAAGGTCTGAAGACGCGCCCGTTCGCGATTCGTAAGGGCACGATTTTCCGAGTAGTGGTAGATATGCGTTCCACCGCCACCAGAGCCCGTGACAGTGTAGGCAGGTCTATCCGGATCCAGCCGACGATAAATCTGGCTAATTTTCGCTCCCTTGACATCAAGTTGAAGCGATGGAGGCAGCTCCGCATTGAAGGCGTTCTGCCCCGGCTTGATATACTTCAGGCGCTCTATAACAATGGGCGACATATTAGGTAGCTCGTTATTTGCAGCGGCTTCTGGTATAGGCGGTTGCTCCAATGCCTCACGGCTCGTCCTGTAGGCAGCTGCATCAGGAGTTGTCGGCACTGGTGGCAGGAATACATACGGGAAGTCCTTTCGGATACCAACGATAATAATGCGATGCCGCGCCTGGGGTACACCATATTCTTCAAATTTATACTGGTGGGGATAGATGTTGTATCCTGCTTCATGGAGATCTTGCATGATTTTCGGCAATGCCCCACGTTTATTCGCACTAGAAAGGCCGCTGACATTTTCTGCCAGAAACCATTTCGGCTGAAACATCTTCAAGACCTTGACCCCATAGGTGTAGAGCGGCCCGTATGTACCATCAAAACCTTTTTGCTCTCCTACAACAGAAAAATCATTGCATGGGAACCCAAAGGCAAAGGCATCAAAGGGATGGTTTTTGAAAAGCGGGTTATCTGGGCTGATATTGAGCTCACGTACATCCCCGCAATAGACACTATCATCCGCATCATTCTTGCAGATATTATGGCGATATGTCGCACAAGTAGACTCATCGTAGTCATTTGCCCAAGCATGGGTGATGCAATAGTCATTATCTCCAATATCAGCCTGCAACGCTCCACAAGCAAGCCCGCCAGGGCCAGAAAAAAGTTCGCCAAGACGGAAAGCCATACACATACCTCCTACGATGATTTATAGTTTGCCATTGTAACAAATAATTGCATATTTGTCGATAGCAAACTACATGGGTAAGTATAAAACGAATGGTACAGCTACAAGCAAGACAAAGAATAAATCCTTCAATCTGCCCTTCGTTTTCCTCGACCATTTCAAATTCATGCTTCCAAATCTTCCGCAAGTTCTGCCGTGAGGGAGCCTGCATAATGCTCTGTCGATTCCCCGTCGGGCTCCCCAAAATAAAATCCAATCACGCTGATAGTATTCCCCTTCTCTTCCATGATAAACGTCATATCATCGGCTTGTGCATATACTGGATAAATTTTGTTACTCATTTTCCTTTTCCCTCCATAACAACACTTGTTCCTCCATAACAACATCATAACACCAAAACATACATTTGTCTATGTAAAAGAACAGATATATGGTTGTAAAGTTGCACGAAAAAGATTGTACAAAAGGGGATGTTCCCCCTTTTCTCCTCCTAGGAGACGGGCTGTGCGGGGGGCCTCTGGATTTCACCACTGGAAACATATACTTCACAAATGGGCCAATAGCTCCCGTACCAAAGCCTCGTCCTTCAACAGAATAACGGCAAAGCACTTCTTCCCAGCATCCTTGAGGGAAGCTCCTATATGGTACGCCTCACCATGGTCGAGAATCAGTAAACGATTGGCAACGTCCTTCTACCATCATGCTCGGTTTCACTTGAAATCCCAATTTGGGATTTCAAGTTCATCATGTGTTTGTCGATAGGAGTCTGTAAAACAAAAACCACCCGAAGGTGGTTTTCAGTCACGAAAAGCGTTTCCGATACGCCTTTGGCTTTCCGAGGATTTCGGCGAGGACGACGGCTTCCCTTGCTGTCTCTGGCGTGAGGGTGAGGAGGCCTCGCTTTTCGCCCTGGGCCGGAGCAACTGGGGGGCTTTCTGGGGGCGGGGACTGCCTTGCGTCCTCGGCGAGGAGCTCGGCTCTTCTTGCTGCCTGCCTTTCCCGGGCCAGCTGGTTCTGGTATGCCCTCTCCGCCTCGCTATCGACGACGAGGAGGTCGTCGGAGCCGGGGGCCCCCTTTATCTTTGGGATCTCAAAGGGGATTTGCCCACGCTTTGCCTCCTCCCACGTGATGGGCTGGGAAGGCAGCGTGGGCCTTGTGCGCTGGGGCCTCGGGGATTTTTTCTCCTTTCCCTTCTTGTCAAAATACCAGGTGACGAGGAGGAACAGGAGGAATACGAGGAGGGAGTCCATATCGCTCCCTCCTTATTTCACCGGCTGAGACGGGCGCATTTTATCCGTGGCGCCTGCCGTGCTGATGGCGTTTCGCATGTCGGTGTCGGCCTGGACATTGTTGAGGTTGTAGTAGTCCATGACGCCGAGCTTGCCGCTTTTCAATGCCTCTGCCATGGCGTGGGGCACCTCTGCCTGGGCCTCCACCACCTTTGCCTCCATCTCCTGGGTGTAGGCCTTCATCTCCTGCTCCTTCGCCACGGCCATGGCGCGGCGCTCCTCGGCCTTTGCCTGGGCGATGCGCTTGTCCGCCTCCGCCTGGTCCGTCTGGAGCTCGGCGCCGATGTTGCGGCCCACGTCCACGTCGGCGATGTCAATGGAGAGGATTTCAAAGGCCGTGCCCGCGTCGAGGCCCTTCCCTAGGACTGTCTTTGAGATGTCGTCCGGATTTGCCAGCACGTCGTTGTGGCTTTCGGAGGAGCCGACCGTCGTGACGATGCCCTCGCCCACGCGGGCGATGATGGTGGGCTCGCCGGCGCCGCCCACGAGGCGGTCGATATTGGCCCGGACGGTGACCCGGGCCTTTATCTTGAGCTCGATGCCATTTTTCGCCACGGCGGAGACGACGGGTGTCTCGATGACCTTCGGGTTGACGCTCATCTGCACCGCCTCCAGCACGTCCCGGCCGGCAAGATCGATAGCGGCGGAGCGCTCGAAGGGCAGGGGAATCTGGGCCCGGTGGGCGGCGATGAGGGCGTCCACCACCTTGTCCACGTTGCCGCCGGCGAGGTAATGGGCCTCCAGCTGGTTCACCTGCACGGAGAGGCCCGCCTTATTGGCCTTGATGAGGGGCAGGATAATCTTTGCCGGCGGCACCCGGCGCATGCGCATGCCCACCAGCGTCACGATGCTCACATGGACATTGGCGGCCAGCGCCGAGATCCAGAGCCCCAGGGGGACGAAGTGGAGAAAGACCCATATCACCCCGATGACGAGGACGCAAAGAAAGCCAAAGCTCACGAGTGTACCCATAGTATCCCTCCTATTTTACCTGCTTGCTATCTACCTGCTCGACCTGGCGCACGACGACGCGGCTGCCGTGGACCTCTCGCACGACGACCTCCGTCCCCACGGGGAGGAACGCGCCCTCCGACACCACATCCACGAGCTTGCCGTCTATCTCCGCCGTGCCCGAGGGGCGAAGCTCCGTCTTGACGCGTCCCCGCTTCCCCAGGAGGCTGGTATCCTCCGTCGCGCTCACGAAGCCGCGGGCCGAGGTGGATTCGTCCTTTAGCACCACCTTCGCCCAGAGACGGCTGGTGGGCAGCCGCTTGGCGATGAGAATAAATGCGATGACGGAGACGAGGAGGGCGATGGCCATGGCGACCACGGCACTCATGTCCCCGCCCAGGGCCAAGAGGACGCTGTAGAGGAGCATCGCCACCCCGAGCCCCGCCAGGAGCCCCACCGTGGGCAGCAGCAGCTCGATGAGGATGCAGAGGATGCCCCCGAGGAATAGACCCACCTGATAAAGGTCGATGAGGCCCCGGACATATTGGCTGCCCCAGAAGACCCCCGCCGCCACGAGGCCCAGAAGCACGCCGGCCCCCATACCTCCCGTCTTGATTTCAAGAAACAGGGCGAAGAAAAACACGGCCAGCATAAGCACCTGGAGCACCGACGTGCTGACAAGTCCCATTCCATCCATTGAAATCTCCTCCCTTTCTATGGAGAGTTAGCCCTGGAGCATCTCCTTCACGAGGCCGTTGACCATCTTGCCGTCTGCTTTTCCCTTGACCTTCGGCATGAGGGCGCCCATGACCTTGCCCATGTCCTTCGGCGTCGCGGCTCCCGTCTTCTCGATGGCTTCCTTCACAAGGGCGCGGACCTCCTCCTCGCTGAGCTGCTCCGGCATGTACTTCATGAGCACATCGATTTCCGCCTGGGTCTTCTCCACGAGATCCTCGCGGCCGCCCTTCTGGAATTCCTCCATGGAGTCCTTCCGCTGCTTGAGCTCCTTGGCAAGGATCGCCACGACCCCCTCGTCGTCCAGCTCCGTGTGGCCCCCATCAATCTCCGCCTGCCGCACAGCGCTGCGGATCATGCGGATCGTCGCAAGCTTCTCCTTCTCATGGGCCTTCATAGCCGCCTTCATATCCTCTGACAGCTGTTCTTTGAGTGTCATATTTATCATCCTTTCAATTCGTTTGATGTACATATACAAAAAGAGGGGCTGTGAAAAATAGCCCCGTCCTTCCGTCTGAAGTGACATCCCTCTCGCAGACTCCCCCTGACCCTGACGGGCCATCCCCCTCTAGAGGGGGACGAGTCAGGCTTCAAAATTTCGCAACGAAATGATACTTCGATAAAACTGTAACGTCTTTTATGGAGTCACGGACGAGCGAATGCCTCCCTCTAGAGGGAGGTGGCGCGCGCAGCGCGACGGAGGGAGTCTTGATGCTGGCAGTAACAGCTGTAATACATCCGTCTGCCAAGAAAAATAGGGCTGTGATGAACTTGCATTTCATCACAGCCCCCTGCGCGTCCTATTGCTTAGCGGAACTTGCGCTTACGAGCTGCCTCAGACTTCTTCTTGCGGCGAACGCTCGGCTTTTCGTAATGCTCGCGCTTGCGAACCTCAGCAAGCGTACCAGCCTTCTGGGACATACGCTTGAAGCGGCGAAGAGCGCTGTCGATCGTCTCGTTCTTGCCGACCTTGATTTCGTTTGCCATGTATATTTCCCCCCCTCCGAGTAACTTGGGAGTGTAGTAATCGTTACACCAGAACATTATATATTGCTTCCCTGTAAAATGTCAAGATTCGTCACGAAAAATCCTGTTAAAAAAGAATATTTTTCTACAAATAAAATATGGAACTCCTCATTTGCCATATTGAGCACAATAGGAAAAGAAAAGAGCAGCACCACACCGTTTCTGGTTGGTACTGCTCTTCTTTTCGTCTGTATATTCCTGTCATGCACCAATGGGCGAAAACACCAGCCGCATCTGCATTCCCATGCCCGCTGCGAGCCGCTTGAGTGTTTTGAGAGAAGGATTCGCCTCACCCGTCTCGATCTTGCTGATATCGGACTGGGCAATCCCCGTCCGTTCGGAGAGCTCCTTCTGTGTCATTCCCGTATTCTTGCGCGCTTCAATCATGGCGTTGATGATCGAAAACTCGTCTTCCAGTGCATCATATTCCTTTTTGAATTCCGGATTTTTAAGCTGTTCCTCTAAAAAATCGCGAAACTTATTGCTTTCCATGATTTCTCCCCTCTCTTTCCTCAAATTCTTTTTTGTATTTCTTCGCAAGGCTCAACGCGGCAGGCGGAGTTTTCTGGGTTTTCTTGACAAAACCGTTTGTGAGAATCGCCTTTGCCCCATCGAAAAAGAAATACAATTCCCTGGAAATATTGTTTCCCGCTTGCGAACGCAATTCATAAAGACCGTCTCCCACATACTTCGAATAGGGAGATCGCAGCGCCGTCCCATGCTTTTCCAGCATCATGATGGTTCTCACTGTTTTTGCCCTTAGCTTTGGCTCCAAGGATTCCAAAAATTCTTTTGCTGGCATACGCCCGTTACGGGTAACAAAAAATTCCACTTGTATTTCCATAGCATCACCTGAGCTTATTATATAGGTTATATCCTATATAGTCAAGCCCTAGGCAAGAGAATCGTGCTCTGTACAAAATCGTGATTTTTGACCCCGCAATCGCAAACAAAATCCGCTCTTATTTCTTGCCGAAAATCCTACCGGAAAAACAACAGTCCAGGCGCATGCATCTGCCTCGGGAGAGCAATCCCGGGAGAATCACAATATGGGATGGCCACTACATGGACATCTATGTGGTGGCCTAATCGAGTAGGAGGCTGGCCATTATTTGACCAGCCGACCTCTCACACCACCGTG
>CAMCRT010000107.1 GCA_945877355.1 uncultured Mitsuokella sp.
TCTATGGGAATCGATTCAGAATACCCCCTGTGTCTACTATTAGTATACCACTTCAGCTTACGGACGGGGCAGGAAGCAGCATTCGAACGTAGCTTAAACCTTAAGCGTACTTCCGAATGATATTGAAATTGCAATCACAGGCGGCGGGGATGCGGCCGGCTTCTCGGATGATGCGGATGATCTTGTCCTCCGAGAGGGCCCGGGGGCTCGTGGCGCCGGCGTCGTGGAGGATCGTCTCCTTGTGCACCGTCCCGTCGATGTCATTGGCGCCGAAGGACAGCGCCACCTGCGCCACGGGCACCGTCAGCATGACCCAGTAGGCCTTGATGTTCTGGAAATTGTCCAGCATGAGGCGGGACACTGCCATGGTGCGGAGGTCGTCGAACATGCTGGTCTGCTTCACCGTCTTCCCCAGCTCCGTATTTGCCGGCAGGAACGGGAAGCAGATGAAGGTCTGGAAGCCCCCCGTCTCGTCCTGGAGCTTCCGAAGCGTCAGCAGATGATCCACCCGCTCTGCCATGGTCTCGATGTGGCCGTAGAGCATGGAGGCGTTGCTGCGGAGGCCGAGCCTGTGGGCCGTGCGATGCACGTCCAGCCACTCCTTTGCCGTCGCCTTGTTGGGGCAGAGCTCCGCGCGGACCCGGTCTGAGAGGATCTCCGCACCGCCGCCGGCAATGGCCTCGAGGCCGCCCCGCTCCATCAGGAGGCGCAGCACCTCCTCCACGCTCTTTCCCGAGATCTTAGCGAAGTGGGTGATCTCCACCCCCGTGAAGCCCTTGATGTAGAGATTCGGGAAACGACGATGGAGCAGCTCCACCCGGGAGAGATAGTCCTCAAAGGTCCAGTCCGGGTGAAGGCCCGACACCACGTGGAGCCCCGCCAAATCCGGGTCCTTCATGGCATCCTCCACCACGCGGATGGCATCCTCGTTCTCCATGGCATAGGCGCCCTTGTCCTCCGCGTCCCGGCCGAAGGCGCAGAACTTGCAATGGGAGGTGCAGATATTCGTCAGATTCACGTGGCAGTTCACGTTGTAGTAGACGATGTCGCCGCACTTCTTCCGTCGCACATAGTCCGCCAGGGACCCGACCCAGGAGAGATCCGGGCATGCAAACAGGCGGAGCCCGTCTTCCCGCGAGAGGCGCTCTCCGCATAAAACCTTGCGCTCGATATCCTCATACTCTTTCCTTGCCAGCAAAAAAGCTCCTCCTCCCGAATATATGTCACAGAAATGTCCGCGTCTGTATACAAAACACAAATATTATACCACGCCGCAGCGCATTTTACAAAGCTTCTGGCTCTATTGGACACGAATTTCTGTCAAACGTACTTATATCTGTATAGAAGAAAAGCCAATAGTATGGTATACTGTTCCCGTGGCCGATGCGTTGACCTCTCTTCCGAGAGGAGGTGTTGCGCATGACGTATGAGGAACTGACCATTCTACTGGCTTTTCTTCAGCTGATTGTCAGCATCGCTACATTGCTGAAGGAGTAACTCCGTAGGCACTAGCCAACGAAAAATAGTGACCCAGACCCCTTCAAACATCACGGGAAGAGGGGCTGACGGTCCGAAACATCGGCCATCTTCCTCGCAATGTCCTTGCATGTATATATTACCAGAACGCCCTCGATTTTTCAAGGGCGTTTTTCTTTGTTCCCAAAGCCTCAGTCGCCGAAGAATTCATTTTCGACGGCGATGCAGAGCATGTGGTAGACCGGCAGGTGGAGCTCCTGTATCTTGTACGTCTCCGTTTCCGGCACGCGGATGATGACCTCCGCGAGCCCCTGCTCCGCGATCGTGCCGCCGCTCTTGCCCGTCAGTGCGATGCGGGTGAGGCCCTTGGCCTTTGCCATTTGGAGGGCGTAGATGACGTTCGTGGAGTTGCCGGAGGTGGAGATGCCGAGGAACACGTCACCTTCATTTCCCAGGCCCAGCACCTGCTGGGCGAAGGAGAGGTCCGGGGCCTGGTCATTGGCAAAGGCCGTGCCGAGGGCCACCTGGTTCACGAGGGAGATGGCGGGAAGCGTGCCCTGGAGGTTCGTGAGGAAGTAGTCCGCCTCCTCCGGGCACTCTTGCCGGAGCTTTTCGGCGAAGTCGCCGCTGAGCTTCCGGGGCAGCAGGAAGCCCTTCATGAGCTCCCCGACGATATGCTCCGCATCGGCCGCGCTGCCGCCATTGCCGCAGACGATGAGCTTTTTCTTCGCCCGATAGGCCCCGCAGAGTGCCTCGACGGCGGCGTGAAGATCTGCCTCGCATTCGACAAGGATGGGATAGCGACGAGTGAGATCCGCCACGGCTTTTTTTGTGGATTCCTTTATCATGAAAAATGCTCCTTAGAGGCTCCGATATTTGTCCGCCGTGCGCTTCGGGTCGTACCCCGCTTCCTTCGGCGTGATGTCCCGCACGGTGGTGTCCGGCGTGATATCGATGGTCTTGCTTCCGCCCTCATAGCGGCGGGTCTCCAGCGGCTCCGTCCTCTGCTGGCCCTTCTGTCCGCGGAAGCGGTTCCAGAGATAGCGGACAGCGTAGAAGATCACCGCCAGCATCAGGAGGTTCATGATGAGCCCCAATGCGTCCGCGAAGAAGCCGCCGCCCATTCCGAACATGTGGGAGAGCATGGAGCCCAGGAACATGCCGCCGGCGAGAAGCCCCACGTTGCGCATGATGCTGCCGAGGCGGCTGGAGCTCTGCTGGGTATTGGGCGTGGTCGCCCCCGTCTGATTCTTCGTGGCGCTATTTGTCGCCGGAGCGTCCTTCTGGAGGCTCTTGGCGTCCTTGGAGGGCTTGTAGGTCTCGCCGCCGCCGGAGACGGATTTGCTTCCGCTCTCGCTGGTGCTGGCCTTAGGCGCCGGTGCAGCCTTCGGCGCAGGCGCCGCCTTTGGGATGCTCATACGAGCCCCGCCCTTCGCCGCGTAGGCGGTGGAGGCCATATCAAAATGGGCCGGCAGCACAGGCGATGCCGCAAAAAGCATGGATCCCGTAAGCATTGCCGCCATCAATTTCTTTGCCTTATTCATATAAATTCCCTTCCTTCTATCTTTTTTATTTTTATTCAACCATTTTCTTTATAAGACTTGATATCCTCCGGGAAGGCGTAGATTTCGCCTACGGTGTCGAGCTCGCCGGACAGGTACCGGTCGATGTCATCCACGTCGATGAAGAGCTTGCAGTCGATATCGAGATACCCCTGCTCCGCTCCATTCGATAGGTCACGGATGGCCATGAGCTTTTCCCGGAGGGCCAGAAGCTCGCTGCGCTTGGCGTGGATATCCAGCTTCACCTGGGGCACGCCGTATTCCTTTAGGACCTCGTCCATTGTCATACGCTGGGACATGGGATTTCCTCCTTTGACTTTTTGATGTTTTATAGTTTACCTGACGCGGCTGAAACCTTCATGAAATGGAGTCCGCCGCTTCCCGCTCAGCGGCCCGGGCGAGGATTTCCTCCAGCCGCCGCTTCTGCCTGAGGTGGGACTCATACTCCAGATCGGAAAAGTCCCCCTTCATACGCTCCGTGAGCATGTCGATACTCTTCTGAATCCGCCGCTTCGCTTCGCTATCCATGGTACATTCCCCTTTGAAAAAAGAGGCTGCCGGAGCAGCCCCTTGTATTTTAGAATATATCCTTTGCCACCACGATGGTCTCATCGCGGTTCGGGCCCACGGAGACGATGCCAAGCGCAATGCCTGTGACCTCTGCCATGCGGGTGAGGTAGGCCTTTGCCTTCTCCGGCAGCTCGTCGTAGCTGCGGCACTTCGTGATGCTCGTCTTCCAGCCGGGGAAGGTCTCGTAGACCGGCTCCACCTCAGCGAGGACCTTGAGGCTCGCGGGGATTTCCTTCAGGAGCTCGCCCTTGTACTTGTAGCCGACGCACATCTTTATCTCGTCAAAGGAATCGAGGATGTCGAGGCGGGTGACGGCCATGTAGTCGATGCCGGAGAGGATACCCGCATAGCGGACGACGCAGGCATCGAGCCAGCCCGTGCGGCGGGGGCGGCGGGTGACGACGCCGTACTCGTGACCCTCCTCGCGGATCTTGTCGCCGATGGCATTGAGCTGCTCCGTGGGGAAAGGACCCTCGCCCACGCGGGTGCAGTAGGCCTTGACGATGCCCACCACCTTGTCGATTTTCTTCGGGGCCACGCCCGCGCCCACGGCGACACCGCCGGAAATCGGGTGGGAGGCGGTGACGTAGGGATAGGTGCCGTAGTCGATGTCCAGCATGGTGGCCTGGGCGCCCTCGAAGAGGATTTTCTTGCCAGCGGCCACTTCCTCATTGAGGAGTGCAATCGTATCGCAGACATAGGGGCGGAGCCTATCGGCATAGCCCTCGTATTCCTTGAGGATTTCGTCGTAGTCCAGGGGCTCATGGTCGTAGAGGGCCACCAGCTCCTTGTTCTTCAGCTCGAGGTTTTCCTTCAGGCGCTTTGCGAACTCCTCCCGATCGATGAGGTCGCAGACCCGGATGCCGATGCGGTTGTCCCGGTCCATGTAGCAGGGGCCGATGCCCCGCTTCGTGGTACCGATTTTCCCCTTACCCCTGGCCTCGTCGCCGATGCCGTCCATAAGGCGGTGGTACGGGAGGACGACGTGGGCGCGGTTCGAGATGCGGATGCCGGAAAGGTCGATGCCACGCTTTGAGAGGCCGTCCATCTCCTCCAGCATGATCATGGGGTCAAAGGCGACGCCGTTGCCCACGACACAGAGGGAGCCCTTGTAGAGAATGCCCGAGGGCATGAGGCGGAGCTTGTATTCCTCCCCATCGACGGTGACGGTGTGGCCGGCATTGCTACCGCCCTGGAAGCGGACGACCACATCGGCCTGCTGGGCGAGGTAGTCGACGATCTTCCCCTTGCCCTCATCGCCCCATTGGGTACCAGTTACTACTACAGTTGCCATACGGATTCCTCTTTTCTATAGGTTACAGTCCGAAGCGGGAGAAGATCATGTCCACGTTGCGCAGGAAGTACTTGTAGTCGAAGCACTCGTCAATTTCTTCCTTCGTCAGATACTTCGTGATATCCGGATCCTTCTCCACATTCGTGCGGAAATCTTCCTTCTCCAGCCAACGCTTCATGGCGTTGCGCTGCACCCACTTGTAGGCATCCTCCCGGAGGACGCCCTTGTCCACCACGGCCAACATGATGCGCTGGCTGTAGATGAGGCCGCCCGTGCGGTTCATGTCGTGGAGCATCTTGTCCGGATAGACGAGCAGCTTGTCGATGATGTCCGTGAGCTTCTGGGTGCAGTAGTCCACATTGATGGTGCTGTCCGGCAGGATGACCCGCTCCACGGAGGAGTGGGAGATGTCCCGCTCATGCCAGAGGGTGATGTCCTCCATGGCGGCGACGGCGTTGCCCCGGACGAGGCGCGCCATGCCGGAGATGCGCTCGCAGTTGATGGGGTTGCGCTTGTGGGGCATGGCGGACGACCCCTTCTGACCCGGGGAGAAATACTCCTCCGCCTCCCGGATATCCGTGCGCTGGAGGTTCCGGATCTCGGTGGCGATCTTCTCGAGGGTGGAGGCCACGATGGCCAGCGTCGTCACGAACTCCGCGTGGCGATCCCGCTGGATGACCTGGGTGGCGAGGCGCACCGGCGTGAGGCCAAGAGCCTTGCCCACCATCTGCTCGATCTTCGGGTCGATATTCGAGTAGGTGCCCACGGCGCCGGAGAGCTTGCAGACGGAAACGATCTTCTTCGCGTGCTCCACCCGCTCGATATCCCGCTCGATCTCCGCGCTCCACAGGAGCATCTTGAGGCCGAAGGTCATGGGCTCAGCATGGATGCCGTGGGTGCGGCCGATGCAGGGGGTGTGCTTGAACTCCACAGCCCGGCGGCGCAGCACCTCCAGGAACTTGCGGAGGTCCTTCAGGATGATATCGGCAGCGTCGCGCATCATCATGCAGTAGGCCGTGTCCTTCACGTCGGAGGAGGTGAGCCCCTTGTGGATGTACTTGCTGTCGTCGCCAACGTTTTCCGCCACATTCGTCAGGAAGGCGATGATGTCGTGGTGGGTGACGCTCTCGATTTCCCGGATGCG
>CAMCRT010000108.1 GCA_945877355.1 uncultured Mitsuokella sp.
GGGCTATCCGGCATCAGCCTCCATGCAAACAAAGGACAGGGAAACAGCAGGGAAGCCATTACCACCTACACGCCAAGCCGTGTAGCTGCAGAGAAAAACCTCAGCCTCGCCTCCGGAAAGGACGTGGATGTCATCGGGAGCAAGGTACAGGGAAGTCAGATAACAGCTAAGGTCGGAGGCAACCTGAATATCGAGGCCCTGCAGGACAAGGAAATCTATGGGGAGCAGAACACCTCCGCAGGGATAGGAGTATCCTGGGGCCTCCGTGGGGGAGCCTTCTCCAAGCCTACCTTTGGCGGGGACTGGAGCAAGGGGGATATCGACTCCCACTATCGTAGTGCAAGGGAGCAGGCGGGCTTCTATGCAGGAAAAGACGGCTTTGACATTTATGTCCAAGGGAACACCGACCTGAAGGGAGGAATACTAGCCAGCGAAGCCTTTGCGGGGAAGAACCATCTGTCCACGGGCACATTCTCTTTCGAGAATCTTGAGAATGCGGCGGACTACAATGCAAAGGGTATAGGTGCGTCCTATCATAAATATGGCAACTATGAAGATATGAGCCAGCAAGATAAGGACAAGGTCTACAATACCATTGGACTTGCGCCGAATCTTGCCATGCCTGCCACGGGGGAGGCAGAAAGCAGCACGAAATCTGCTGTTGCTCCTGGCATGATAGACATTCGGGAGAATCCCACGCAGGATATCTCCGCCTTGAGCCGTGACACGAGAAATGCGCTGAATGAGCTGGGCAGAATTTTTGATAAGAAGACGGTGGAAGAGCAACAGGAACTCGCCCGCGTCTTCGGAGAGGAAGCCTTCCGCCTCGCCCACAATCTCCCGGACGACGGCAGAGGCAGAAAGATTGCAGTCCATGCCATCATCGGCGGCATCATGAGCCAGATCACGGGAGCGGGCTTTGCTTCTGGCGCAATAGGTGCTGGTGTGAATGAGGCTGTTATTGGCGAAATCAAGAAAATCAAAGATCCGGGGACGGCACAGCTTGCCAGTGTGATTGTCGGTCTTTCTGCAGCAAGAGTGCTTAGTAATGACACATTTGCAGGCGCAAGCGCGGCAGCAAGTGGGACAAAAAATAATTTACTAGCATGGACAAAGCCATTTGTAGAAGATAAGCTAAATGAATTGGATCGTACTATTTTAGAGAACAATCAAGTATATGTTTTGAGCATTGAGGCTGGAGAGGTACTCGGTGGTAAAATTGCTTTAATGGTCGACGCGCATGGGGATGTGTATGAAATTGTAGGCTTGACCCTTGGAGTAAGTGCGCTTCCAATCTCGGTAAGTGGAACAATAGCTACGGTATTGGTTCCTAATAAAGGGAAAGACATATCCGATGAGGAATGGCGCAACTTGCTTTCAGGATATTCTCTAGGATTTAGTGTAGACGGAGGTGTTGGTGGAGGATTAAGTATCAGCCCTGGTGGTATTTTCACAGCGGAAGCAGGGGTATCAGCAGACGCAGGAGTTTCTGCCAGTGTAACCCATGCAGAGTACATCTATTCACTGGATTAAGAAGAGGTGGAGAGGCTATGAAGATATCTGGCAGGACAGCAGTGACAATTTTTATCGTGTTAGTAGTACTTGTTTTTGTACAAGATTTTTATGCAAAATACTCGCCTGAAGGAAAAAGATATGAAGCAAGGGTTTTGGCGATTTATAATAATTTAGAATATCCACCATATTCTAAAGAGATTGGATACACGATGAATCGAAGAGATATAAGACGTTGGATTACAGTAAAAATTTATTCGGAAATGGCGCAACAAGAAGTAATTCAATATTATGACGAATTTTTTCAGAAGAAAGGAATGAAAAAAAAAGTTTCGTATAATAAAGAGGGTAATCCATTTTACAACTATAAAATGGATGATTACTCTATAACGGTACACCCTTTAGAGGATGGTCTCATACAAATAACGATTATACTTGACTATAATTGGGAATAAGCAGTGTAAAAAATGATCTTTATTAGTTTTTAGGAAGCTAAAGGGGGAGCCTTGAGACATATCAGTATTTTAGTAGTTTGGTTGTTTGCTGTTCTTGTAGTTTTTTATTCAAACGTGTCAAATGCAGCATCAATACAGCAAGAACAGCTTGATCAGTCCCGAATACAAGAGGAAGAGAGATTTGAGCGAATGAAACAGGAACGCACGGAGGTAGATATACCATCAGCTCCGTCAAAAGCGATTTCTTCTGATGAGACGGATGTTCATGTATTCATCGACAAAATTACTCTGGAAAATGAGACGAATCAGTTCCATTTTCTGCGTACCATCGCTCGTGGATACGAGGGGCGAGAGCTTTCGTTAAAGGATATCAATGAGGCCGTCAATAAGATGAACCGAGAGCTCTTAAAGCGTGGCTTTTCGACAAGCCGTGTTGTCATCCCGGAGCAGAATCTTTCAAAAGGAATGCTGCGCCTGGTTCTGCAGATTGGTCGTATCCACGAAATACGCTTTTCCGAGGGGAGTGACACGCTCTATACGGGAAATCTCTTTCCGTTTCGCGAGGGAGACATTCTGAATGTGCGGGATATCGAGCAGGGGATGGAGCAGGCAAAAAGGCTGCCCTCACAGGATATTACCGTGAAGTTGTTGCCCGCTCAGGAACCGCAAATGACGGATATCGTACTTATGGTGACGCGCGGCAGGAATGTTTACGGCACGATTTCGATGGATGATTCCGGTCTTGAGGATACGGGAAAGCTCCAATTCTATGGGAGTATCGGCGTGGATCAAATATTCCAGCGAAATGATATCCTGCGTATCGGCATGAATCTTGATGGAGCGCAGGATGGCTACGTCAAGGGAACCCGAGGACACCATGTCAGCTATACGATTCCGTATGGGAATCACACCTTCACGCTTTCCTACCAGCGGTCGAAATACCATCAGACAGTGAAAAGCAATCCATACGATTTCATCAGTGCAGGAGATACGAATATTTCGACCTTTTCCTGGGACTATGTGCTTCATCGTACGGCAAACCGGAAGACAAGTATGGATCTGCGTCTCCGAAAAAGGAATTCCCATAGCTTTATCAACGATGTGGAGCTTCCTATACAGGCAATGCACCAGACTTCACTGGAGCTGGGATACGCAGAGCGGCTGTACATGGGGCGGGATACCCTTTATTTTCGTTTGGCACATTGCTTTGGACTAGGGTGGCTGGGTGCACAGGAGGAAAAGACGTATCCCTTGGCACCGAAGACGCGCTATCGCCTGTGGGTCTTCGATGCAGACTATGTCCATCCCATTCGCCTTGGCAGCCGGCCTGCCACATTCACATCCTCGTTTCATGGGCAGTATGCGATGAATGGCGTGAGGCTCTATGGCGTGGACATGATAAGCATGGGCAACCGCTACACCGTGCGCGGCTTCGATGGCGAGCTGATCTTGATGGGGACAAACGGATGGTATCTGCGCAATGAGCTCGCTATGAAGTTTCCAACACAGAGGATGGAGCTTTATCTTGGCCTGGATTTTGGTGCTGTCTATGGATATGGAACGGAGCTTTTCAACGGTCGGATGCTCGCAGGTGCGGTCCTTGGCCTTCGGGGATTGGTAGGGAACGTCTTTTATGATGTGTTTGTCTCAGCACCTGTTGAAAAGACTGAGGGGTTCCATACGCCAGATATCACAGGAGGCTTTTCTCTCGGTGCAAAGTTTTAGGCTTTTTCTCTCGATGACGTGTTTCCTTGCGGAGGTTTTTGAAATGATGTAAAATAGGAACGTCGTATTTTGGCAAAGTGTGTCCAGCGGGAGGTGGACCATGAATCTTCTTTCTCGAATCATCGGCCACACGTGCCTTGTGCTGCGCCATAAGTTCTGGGTATTTCGCTTTGCCTGCGTGGCAGGGATTCCCTGGCAGGGCGTGGTGCACGATCTCTCGAAGTTTTCGTGGATGGAGTTTTCCGAGAGCGTGCGCTACTACAATGGCAAGGTATCGCCCATCAAGATCTGCAAGGAGAAGAATCATGGCCTATCCAAGGCGTGGATTCATCACCATGGGCGTAATCTTCACCACTATGAGGCCTGGTACGACAACTTCGACCACGGTCCGGTGCCGCGTGATATGCCCTATAAGTACGCAGTAGAGATGGTCTGCGACTGCCTCGCGGCAGGGCGTACCTATGGGGGCAAGGATTTCACCTATGCTGCGGAATACAATGGCTGGTGGAAGCGACGCCTCCGAGATGGCTGTGGCATGAGCGACAACATGAAGAAATTCATGGAGGCTGTCCTTGGCAGGCTTGCCCGGGAGAACAGCCTCGCTGCCCTCAGGCCAGAGTCGACAAGGGCGATATATGCAGAGACTGTGGGGAAGGACCCCTTTGACTATTGAGAACAGAGGTGTAACTGATGATTGATTTGCCCGCCGGTTGGGCGGAAACGCTTCAAAATATCGATTGGGATGCGGTCCGGGAGAAGGTGCAGGACTACGGCCCGGCACTGAAGGTCGTGCAGGGAACCTGGTCCCGGGAATCCCTGCTGGACATCGCCCAGGGGAAGCTCTTCGTCCCCGATAGCGTCATGAATGACGCCATCGCAAAGAGCCTGACACCGGAGGGGAAGCTCACGGCACTCACGCTGACCTCCCAGGAAAACGGCAGGCTCGCCATTGCCGCCGAGGCGAAGGATTTTGGAAAAATCGAGCTTACGGGGGAGGTCAAGGAATTTGTCCACGAGGGGGACAAGTCCTACATCGTCTATCGGGTTCGGGAGAGAAATCTTCCGGGCAAGGGACTGGCCTCCTGGATATTTTCTCGCATCTCCATGTCCATGGCGAGCCGTCTCGTGGGACACCTTGACCTGCCGGAGAACATGCCCATGGAGATCCACGGCAATACCATTCGCGTGGACTACAGCAAGGCGCTGGCGGAATCGGACGTGGGAAAGACCGAGTTCGAGGGACATCGCCTCATGGACATGATCACCGTCACGGGGGCAAAGCCCAAGGCAGGGGGAATCGAGTTCCAGACAGAGCTCAATGTGCCCGACGACGTGAAGCAGGCACTTCTCCGCATCGCCTTGGGTAAGGGCGAGGAAAAGCCCGAGGGCACGGAAACGTCCCCCCAGACAGATACGCCGAGCGGTGAGAAGAAGAGCCCTGCAGAGACGGGGCAGACGGCGGATTCTGGTACGGAAGCAACGGAAGCAGCTCAGGAATAGGAGGATTTTTTTGCGGATTACAAGATTTGGCAAGGCACTGGCTGTCTTTGCCGTCTGCGCCACGGTGACCATACCCCTCATGGGCCATGTGGAGGCAAAGGAAAAGGAAAACAAGACACCGAAAATCGTATTCATCCCTCTGGATAACCGTCCCATTTCCGACAAGCAGACGGCGGATGTGGCGAAGAAGGCGGGCTATGATGTCATCGT
>CAMCRT010000109.1 GCA_945877355.1 uncultured Mitsuokella sp.
TCTAGAGGGAGGCAAGCAAGACTCTTGCGGTCGCAATGGATTGTTGCAGCTTGCAGACTCCCATGCCCTACCTGCTTCATCCACCGTACTCTCCCATTGCGACCTGGCGAATCCAGACCTGTCCCCCTAGGGGGATGGCCCGTAAGGGTCAGGGGGAGTCTGCGAGGACGATGTGATACGACTGATTGACGGGGCCAGAGACTCTGCTAGCTATCCTATCAGCTGAGATAATCAGCCAGTGACGCGGGGAGGATTCTTGCTCCCAGGGCCAGGCCCATGTTGTAGACCGTCTGGGCCTCCATGAGCTTTACGGCGAGATCCGCCACATCCGTGCCCATGACATTCGTGATGTCGCTGGTGATGACCTCGCCCTGGTTGCCGAACATGGTCTGAACACTCTCGTAGAGCGCCTGGCGGGCGCCGAGCTTTGTCTCCGTGTTGACCGTCGTGGCGTGGGCCTCGTCCGCCACCGTCATGCCGTCGCTCGACAGCCAGGCGTGATCCACGGAGAGCACCTTCTTGTGGACGGTCAGGAGCTCGTTGAGCATGGCCGTGCCGGAGGCCTTGTTGCCGGAGTTGGCATCGTCGAAGATGTCCGTGCCAAAGATATCGGGGCCCGTCACATTCACCGTGTCCGCCTGGGGCTCGATGGTGCCGTTCTTCTTCGTCATGGAGATGTATTTCGCATCCCCCTGGTAGGTGGCAATCTTCTGATGGACTGTCTCAAAGGAGAGGGTCACCGTCTTGCCGTCTACGGTGATGGTGCCCGGGGAGGTGTTGGCATTGATGATCTCGCCCGTGTTCTTGAAGTACTTCGAGACCTTCTCCGTGCCGGTGCTGCCGCTCCAGTTGGCAAGCTTGCCCACGGCGTCCGTCGTGGGGTCCACGATGGCATCCGCATTGTCCCGGACCTTTGCCTTATACCCCGTGTCCACAAAGTCCTTGGAGTAGATATTGCCGTCCATGGTATTGAGATAGTAGGTATTGCCGTCGTCCCCCTTCAGGGAGAGCATCTGGGTGAGGCTGCGATCCGTGGCATCATCGACGCCCGAGGCGCCGCTGAAATATTTCTGCTGGGCCACGTCGAGGGTCTTGGCAAGGCCCCGATCCACTTCCTTCTCGCTCATGGAGAAGGGCTGGGTCGTGTCGCTCTGGCCGGCGAATACGTAGCGGTCGCCGGTCTGGGTGTTGCCCAGGGACACGAGCTCCTGGATCTCCGCCATCATCTCTTTGCCGATGGCCTGCATGTCATCGGTGTTGTTGTGGCTGTTGGCGGCATTCGTTGTCTTTTCCTTGATGGTGGTCTGGATGTTCGTCATATTGGCAAGGGCTGCATCGCTGGTCTTCATCCAGGAGATGCCCGTCTTGACATTATCCGTATAGCTGTTGTTCTCCGTGTCGGCTGTCTCGTAGCGCATCCACTTCGTGTAGTCCACGGAGCTGTCGGAGGGACGGTGCAGCTTGTTGCCGTCGCCCTGCTCCATGTACTTGTCCTGGCGCTCGTTTGCCTCGTTCAGGGACTTCTTGTAGCTATAGATCATCTGGTTGCTGCTTACGCGGATTGACATGAGTTCACCTTACCTTCCGTTTACCCGGCATTACCGGCCGACCGTGCCTGTGCTGTTGATGAGGCGGTCGAGCATCTCGTCCATGGTGGTGAGGCAGCGGGACGAGGCGCTGTAGCCCTTCTGGAACTGGATCATATTCGTGAGCTCCTCGTTCCAGTCGACGCCCTGGGTGGAGTTGCGCCAGGAGATGATCTGGTTCACGAGATCCCCCTGGGCGCTTTCCATATCGTCCACGGACTCGGAATCGCTGCCGAGCTTCTGGATCATGGAGCTGTAGTAGTCATTGATGGAGGTATCGGAGATGCTGCGGGCCGGGACCGTGACGGTGCCATCCGTGGTGGAGATGGTCACGAGGTCCTTGACGTCCACCTGGATGCCTGCCGTCACGAGGGTGAGGGAGTTCGTGCTGTCCAGGTTGATGAGGCCCTTGATGTTCGTGGCGTTCTCGCCGTCACCGGAACCATTGGGCTTCACGGTGTAGGTGGTGAGCAGCGCTCCATTTGTATCCGTGTCCTGGTTGACGGAAAGGCTGCGGGCGGCGATCTTCGAGGTACCGCCGGGGGCCGTGATGATGGTGTTGACGGCCAGCTTGTTGATGATCTGGATGCCCTGGAGGGTGTCCTCGGAGGCCTTCGTGCCGTTTATCTTCACCCGCGGCGTGTTGACCTTTGTTCCATCGGCCTTCGTGTAGGTGGTGTAGTCCACATCCCGCTTGACGGTGCCAAGGGTGTAGTTCGTCGCCTTGACATTGCCCGTCGTGGCATCGTAGGTGTAGTAGGTGTTGTCGTCGCCCCAGTAGTTATGACCGTAGCTGGGCCCCTTGTAGTTCGTCGTGCCGTCGTCCGCCCCGAAGGAGGAGTCGGTGCCGTCGATGCCTGCGCCCTGCTGGTGGGCCTGGTTGAAGGTAGTGAGCAGGAAGGCTGCGGTATTGGCCAGCTTGTCCATATAGCCCTTGTTTTCCTGGATGGCGTCCATCTGGCCCTTGAGGCTGCCGTTCGTCGGGATGTAGGCGATGCCCGCTTCCTTGATGTTGATGGTGTAGTCGTTGAGGCCGTATTTCTTGTTGGCCACCGGGCCGCTCATCTCGAGGGTCAAGCGGCTGACGCCGTTGACGAGGGAGAGGCCGTTGGAGACGACGGAGTACATGCCCTTTTCGTCCTCGTAGACGTTGAGGTTCACGAGCTCGCTCATCTTGTCCACGATGAGGTCCCGCTGGTCCCGGAGGTCATTGGCGGTGGCGCCGGTGGCCTCGGCGGCCATGATGCTCTTGTTGAGGGCCACCATCTGCTCCGTGTAGTCGTTCATGGTCTTGACGGTGGAGCGCATGTCGTCGTACTGGCCGATGATCTGGTCCTGGATCTGCTGGGCACTGGTCTTGATCTTGTCGGCGAGGACGTTGGACTTCTCCACGACGGAGACGCGGTTCGTGTCGGTGGAGGCGTGGGTGGAGAGGTCGTCCCATGCCTTGTAGAACTCGGCGATGGTGTTCTTCATGCCGGTGGAGTCGGTGTCCTTGAAGATGGACTCGATCTTGTCGTAGTTTTTCTGGGCCGCCTTGTAGTAGTTCTGGGTGGCGGTCTCCTGCCAGTAGGACTTGTCCGCGAAGACGTCGCGGGCCCGCTCGATGGACATGGAGTCGACGCCGGTGCCCACCATGACTTCGCCGTAGAGGGAGTTGATGTTCTGTCCACGGGTAGGGGCCAGGTTGACGCTCTGGCGGGAGTAGCCTTCGGTGGAGGCATTCGTGATGTTGTGTCCCACGGTGTCGAGGGAGAGCTGGTTGGCAAAGATGCCGCGGACCATGGTATTGAGTCCGGCAAAGGTTGAACGCATGTTTTTCACCTGTTTTCTATACTAGATACGGTTATAACGATGCGAGAAAGTCACGTACGTTTCGTATACCCTATGTTCACCCCGTCTCCGCAAGTGCCCGTGTGCTTTTCTGCCTAAATACCGCCCTCCATTCAAAACGCGCTGCGCTTGAACGGTGAATTCCGGGCGGGGGCAGAACGCACACTTTTCGCACTTGCTCCGCTTAAAGGGTTCACATAGGGTATACGAAGCTGCACTTCGCATCTTTGGTGAGCTCGTATTTCATTGCATTCGTACTATCTCGTTTTCGGAGACAAGCAAATACAGAGTATATGGACTGCACCCTCTGCTTTAGACGTTCGCGTCGAACATCTTGATATCGCGGGTCGCGGGCTCCTCGGTGCCTTCCTTTGCATAGGTGTCGCTGGCGCGTGTCCGGGTCAGGACGTTGATTTGGAAGTCAATAAAATCCTTGCTGTGGGCAAGGAGTCCTGAGAGGCGCTTGATGTCCCGGCGCAGGTCCTTCTGGAGCTCTGCCGTCTCCCGGAAGAGGCGGACGGCTGTGAGGCGCTCTTCGGTGGCACCGGCGTGGGCGATCCAGGAGAGGACGCGGGCCTCGCCTCGCTCCGCTAGGAGCGTCTCCTGCTTCTTCGTGAGGCGGCCGAGGGCGGCCAGGTGGGGCTCTATGGCCCTCACGGCGTTTGGTACGCCGTCGCCAGAGGGATTTTCCACCAGGGCCTTTCGGAGCTCTCCGAAGGCCTCCTGGCATCTTTTCCCCAGGGCCAGCTCCTCCCGGAGGAGGTCGATGAGCTCCCGGAGGGCTGGGCCCTGGTTTCCTTCCTTATGCATCATATTGGAAGTTCCTCGCGTGGGTGACCTTTTCGCCGCCTTTTGAGCCGTAGGTGGGCTCCACCTTGGCGCCGCCGATGCGGTTCAGATGGATCTGCACCACCTTCAGTGCCTCCTGCATGAGGATGCGGTTGTTCTCTCCCAGCTCCTGGGCCTCTGCCGCCTTCTTGGAAAGGCCTGCATGGAGGGCAGAGAGGGCCTTTTGGTATTCCTTTGGCGCCCGGGCGAGAACGCCGTCCATCTTCGTGTCCTTCGTGATGGCCTTATCCCGAGCGGCGAGCTCTGCGAGGGCCTTCTGCCGAGTTACCTCCAGCGCACCGATGCGATCCGTCAGGGTCTTTTCCTCGGCGATGAGTCGCTCAAGGGTGTGCATGTCGATGGCCACGAGGGCATTTCGCTTCTTTTCGCCGAGCTTCACGAGGGCTTCGTAGGTCTTCATGAGGTCATTGAGGGCCTGGAGTAGATCCTTCCACATGGCTCAGCCCTCAGCCGAGCATCGCGAGCATTTTCGCCGCGATGTCGTTTGCACTCGGGTTATAGATCCCGTTTTCGATAGAGGGACGCAGGTTGTCCACCTTTTCCGCCCGCACGTCGTCAATGCCCTTGAGCTCGCCTAGCATGGAGGAAAAGCTTTGGCCCATATCGGAGAATATGGCCTCATCCTTCGGCGTTTCGATTTCGCGCGCATAGCTCTTCCGCGCGGCGTTGCTGCTTGCCAGCTGGTACGCGCCCGTGACAGCCTGTACATTGTTGTTGATAATCATCGTTTTCACCACCAAACGAGCCGTCCTCTTGGGACGTTTGCTCTCCTTGTAGTCGTCGCTTCCTTGCGCGCTGTCTTTCCTTCTCTTAATTTATCGACAAAAAAGCGGGAGTCTTAACTCCCGCTTTTCGGCGATTCAGAGCGATTAGCTCCATATTCCTTGCTTATCCGGCTTTTTCCTGCCATTTCTAGCTAGAATGGCGTGTTTACTTGCCTTCAAATTTATTCGTGTACATGCCGCCACCACGGCCGGTTGTCTTTGAGGCCTGGGAAGCTGCTGCGAACTTCGCGGTCTGGGCCTGGACTTCCTTGCGCATGGACTCCATGCATTCGCTGCAGAATTTGCCGGTGTAGATGGGCTTGCCGCATTTCTCGCAGGGATAGCTCATCTGGACGCCGA
>CAMCRT010000110.1 GCA_945877355.1 uncultured Mitsuokella sp.
ATCCCAGATCCGATTCATTTTGCAGCTCTCCTTTGATATATACCCATACATGTATATGATTCTATATAGAGTATACCCCTATAGGTATAAATATGCAAGGAGTTTCTGTCACAAAAGGAAAGTTCAGAAGCCGGCTGCCAATACTTGCCTTTCCCGAAACGGCCTACGTGCGGGCTCCCCCTGCCCTTCGGGCACCCCCCTCCCGGAGGGAGGCTTGGGCTCGTGTAAACTTGCTGAAATCTTGATAAAAGACCATTCTTATTGGCCCCTACTAATCCTCTTTGTGCAAGATTGCGTCTCTCTGCTTCGAGTGCCTCCCTCAGGGAGGGAGGCTAGGGTTTGTGCAATAAAAAAGCTGCGATAAGATGCATTCGCATCTCATCACAGCTTTCTCTCACTGCATATTTGCAAAGCGCTCGATGGCTTTTGTGAAGTTCTGGATTTCCTCCTCGTCGCCCTTTTCAAAGGCCTGCTTCACACAATGGGTGATGTGGCCCTCCAGGATGACCTGGCCCACTTTGTTCAGCGCGGACTTTGCCGCGTTGATCTGGGAGAGCACGTCCTCGCAGGGGACGTCCTCCTCCACCATGCGGTCGATGGCATTGACCTGGCCTAGGATTTTCTTCAGGCGGCGATGCAGGTTATCCGCATCCATGCACTGTTTCATATCATTTCTCCGCCGTCACATAGTAGTGAGTCGTGAGGTCAACGAAGTTGTCCGTGAGCGTGCCGAGGAAGTCCCAGCGATTGATGTTCTCCCCATAGACGGAGAAGGCATAGCCGCCGCTCTGCCAGAAGGCGGCGAAGGAGGAGGGGCTGAGCTCAGCTATCTGCACCGCGGTGCTCCCAATCTGCTGGGTCTTCCACGTATAGCCATGGATGCCGCTCAGTCCCTCTGCCGTTTCCTCCCCTGCCCGCTCTGTGCGAACCTGATAGGCGGCGCGGCGGCCTGTCTCGCCGTAGCGGGACTCATAGCGGAGATCTGCTGTCTGGCCGCTGATGGCGTAGATTTCCTTGAGCTCGAAGCCCGTGCTCTTCACCATGACGAGGGGGCGGAAGCCCAGCACCTTTGCCAGGTCCTCATAGGACTGGTATGTCATATAGGGATTGGGCAGCCCCAAGGCCGGCTCCCCTGCATTCGCTGAGGTCTGCACCGTCTTGGCCGGCTCCGCTGCCTTTGCCTCTTTTGCAGGCTCTGCAGCTTTTGCCGTCCCTGAAGTCTTGGCGACCTTTGCAGCCTTTGCCGTCCCTGAAGTCTTGGCGACCTTTGCAGCCTTTGCCCGGGCGACTGTGAGCGAGTCCTCATTCTCCGTGCCAGCCATCTGGGTGAGCTCCTGCTGGGCCTGGGCACTTTCATTCTGGGCTGCAAAGGCGGTGGGCAGGAGAAAGCCTGCGGCAAGGCCAGCGCAGAGGGCTGTACGTTTCCAGGATTTCATAGAAGTTTCCTCCTTTTACAAATACATTATGGATTATCGGGCAGAAGCGCATCCGCCTGGCGGCGGGCCTCCTCCCAATGGCTGCTGATGTAGCGACCCATGCACTCCTTGCCATTGGCATCGGGATGAAGCCCATCGAGGGCGTACTCCGTGGGCAGGAGGCCCCGCTCCGTCGGTATCGCCTCTGCCACATCGATGTGGACGTGAAGCCGGATATAGTCATTGACGAGGGCCACCCGGGCTGCCCAGTCGTCCACCGTCTCCTCCTGGAATACGAGGGCGATGTTGCCGGGGTTCATGGGAGGCAGCGTCAGGAGTATGGGGCGGATGCCATTTGCGAGACACTTCTGCCGGATGGTCTCCAGCCCGTCGATGACCGCCTCCACGTCCTCCCCAGCTCTCAGGCTGTTGCTGCCCGTCATGATGAGGAGATACCGGGGGTGAAAGGGCAGTACATCCCTGTCAAATCTCGCGACGGACATCCCGATGGTGTCCCCGCTCTGGGAAAGGTTGATGGCAGGAAAGTCCAGATAGGTCAGATAGCTGAAGGCGAGAACTGCCGGCCCGTAGGAGAGGTGGCCTCCCCCATGGCTGATGCTGTCACCGAAGACGGCCACCTGCCAGTTATCCGACGGGGCATTGCGGAAGGAGCGCACAGCGGACCACTTGCCGACGGGCTCCCCCGCCCCATCGTAGCCCCGCACCCGCCAATAAAAGGGCGAGTCGCCATAGTGGGGCTGGGGGTCATAAATCTCCGCCGTCTCTGTCCGAAGCTCCTCTATGGGGGTGGCATCCGGGATATGCTCCGGATCCTCGTCGTAGATGGCGACGGTGTAGCGGGCAGCCCCTGCCAGGGGTGTCCAGCTATAGACGGGATAGAGGAGATGTCCGTCCTCCCCCTCCCCATCGGGATAAGGTGCCTCCATGGGCGGAAGCTCTGCGTCTAGATAGAGGGGCGTAAGCTCGCTGAAGGGCGTGTAGGCCAGCCCGAGAAAATCGATGGCCCGCACCCGCCAGTATATGGGCTGCTTTCCAGAGAGCTCCCTCTCCCAGGGCCGAAGATCCGGGTTGAAGGAATTCTGGAATACGAGATTCGTCCGATAAAAAGCTTTATCGAAGGCCTCGATATCGGAGAGTCCCTCCGGCTTTTCCTTGAAGAACTCCAGCTCATAGCGAATGGCGAGATTGTCCGAGTCCCACGCAAGACGAGGCGAATAGGAAAGGGGCCGAACCTTCGTAGAGGTCGTCAGCCCCGTGGGAGCCGGGAGGAGCGCATGCTCCGGTGCGTCCACCGCCGCTGGCACAGCCGCCCGCAGCAGAATCAGAATAGCGCAAAGGAGCACTCCTGCCACGAGCTGCAGCAGGAGCTTCCCCCTCCGGCGGGTCAGATACCGCTTACTTCTCATCCAGCAGGGCCACCATCTCGTCGTAGTCCTCCTTGAGCTTCCTGTAGTCGTCCGCCAGCTTCAGAGCTGTGAGGACGGCGATCTTGCGCCCATCGAAGCTATTGATGCTGCGGGCCATCTTCTTCATCTCCATATCGACGACAGAGGCGATCTCTCGGAGGTGCTCCGGCTCGTCGCTTCGGAGGGGATAGGTGTCGCCGAAGATCTCGATGACGACGCGCTCCGGCGCCTTCTTTTCCTTTTCCATGACGATTCCTCCCCCGCTTTATGCACGAAGCTCTGCACCGAAGTTCTTTGCGACGGCCTTCACGATGGCGTCAAAGGCCGCATCCACTTCCTCGTCCGTGAGGGTCTTGTCCGCCGACTGGAAGTGCATATTGTAGGCCAGGCTCTTCTTGCCCTCGCCGATCTGCTTTCCGGTGTAGACATCGAAGAGGACGGCCTCCCGGAAGTATTTGCCGCCATTTTTTGCAATGGTCTGTTCGATCTTTGCGGCGGGCGCATCCACATCCACCACGAGGGCGAGGTCCCGGGCCACAGCCGGGTATTTCGGCAGGGACTTGATGCGCTTTGCTTTGCCTGCGTATTTCCGGAGGACCTCCACGTCGATTTCGAAGATGTAGGCCTTCTGCTTGATGCCATAGTTTATGGCCGCCTGGGGATGGAGCTCGCCCACGGTGGCGATGGTCTCCTTGCCCTTCTTGAAGAGGGCCGTCTTGCCCGGGTGCATGGCGAAGTGCTCGCCCGCCTCCACTGTGTACTTTGCGATGCCGAGCTCCGCGAGGAGCTCCTCGACGATGCCCTTCATGTCGTAGAAGTCCACCAGGTCATTCCCCTGGTTCCAGGCGATATCTGCCCCGCGGCCCGTCAGAAAGCCTGCGGCCATGACCCGCTCCTCCGGCAGCTCCGTCAGGGGCAGGGCTTTCGGCAGGAATACGGGAGCGATGTCAAAGAGGCGCACATCCGTATTCTTCCGGGAAAGGTTCCTCGTGGCATTTTCCAGCACGGAGGTCAGGAGGCTCGTGCGCACCAGGGGCGCGTCTCCTGCCAGCGGGTTCAGGATGGGGATGGCCTGGCGAAGGGGCGAGTCCGCCGGCACCAGGAGCTTATCGAACTGCTCCTCGCTGGTGAAGGCAAAGGAGAGCTCCTCCATCATGCCGAGGGATGCGAGGATGTGCTTCATGCGCTCGATGAAGGTCTGCTTCGCCCCCTGCTTGCCCTGGACCATGCGGCCGCTGGGCGTGGTGGACTTGATATTCTCAAAGCCGTGGATGCGGGCAATCTCCTCAGAGAGATCCTCCATGCAGGTGCAGTCGCCGCGCCAGGAGGGGACGATGGCCGTCATGCTGCCGCTGCCCTCGATGGTGAAGCCAAGCTTTGTGAGGATGTCCTTCATCTCGCTCTCAGCCACGTCCGTGCCGAGGCGACGGTTGATTTCCTCTGCGGTGAAGTTGATGCGCGTCGCAGCCTTCGGGCTGGGATACACATCCACGATGCCCTCAGCCACCTTGCAGGCCCCCATGTCCTGCAGGAGCTGGGCGGCGCGGTTCAGGGCGCGGATGGTGTTCTCCGTGTCGACGCCCCGCTCGAAGCGGCCGGAGGCCTCGGAGCGGAGGCCAACGGCCCTGGAGGTGCGGCGGATGCTGGCCCCATTGAAGGAGGCCGCCTCAAAGACGACGCTCGTGGTCTTCTCCGTGACCTCGGTCTCGAGGCCGCCCATGATGCCAGCGAGGCCTGCGGGATGGGCGCTGTCAGCGATGACGAGCTCCGTTCCCTTTGCCAGGCGGGAGCTGTCGTCGAGGGTGTGGAGGTTCTCCCCCTCCTTCGCCAGCCGTGCCGTCAGGCTGTGGCCGGCAATCTCGTCGTAGTCGTAGGCGTGCATGGGCTGGCCCAGCTCCACCATGACGAAGTTCGTCACGTCCACCACATTGTTGATGGCGCGGATGCCGGCGCCCTTCAGGCGCTCCTGCATCCAGTCGGGGGAGGGGCCGATCTTCACATCCCGCAGGACGCGGGCGCTGAAGCGGCTGCAGAGCTCCTTGTCCGCAATGCCGATGGAGACGAGGTCTGCCGCCTTCTCCCCTGCGTCCTCCTTGACGGTGATTTCCGGCAGGTGGGGCGCATTTCCTGAGAGCACGGAAATCTCCCGCACGAGGCCCAGGACGCTGAAGCAGTCGGCCCGGTTCGCCGTGAGCTCGAACTCCAGGATGACATCATCGAGGCCCAGCACGTCTTTGGCAGGCACGCCCACGGGGGTATCTGCCGACAGGATGTAGATGCCGTCCTTCTGCTCCTCCGTGAGCTTCGACAGGTCGAGGCCCAGCTCGCCGGCGGAGCAGAGCATGCCGTTGGACGGGAGGCCGCGGAGCTTGCCCTTCTTGATGTGCATGCCGTTGGGGAGGTGCGATCCCACCATGGCCACGGGCACCACCTGGCCCTCCTTCACATTCTGGGCACCGGTG
>CAMCRT010000111.1 GCA_945877355.1 uncultured Mitsuokella sp.
CCTTCGGCAGCTACGAGCGCATGGCCATGGCCCTCGGCGTCGAGAAGCTCGACGACGTGGCGGATGAGCTCCGGGAGATGATGAAGCTCCCTTACGTGTCGCTGCAGAACAAGATGAGCGTCGTCACCATGATCCCCATGATCAAGCGGGCCATCAACTTCCCCAAGTACGTGAAGAACGCACCCTGCCAGGAGGTCGTCCACATCGAGGACGCCAGCCTCGACGATATCCCCATCCTGACCTGCTGGCCCCAGGACGGCGGCCCCTTTGTGACGCTCCCCCTCGTCTTTACAAAGAACCCGAAGACGGGCAAGCGCAATGTGGGCATGTACCGCCTCCAGAAGTACGACAGCAGGACAACGGGCATGCACTGGCATATCCACAAGAACGGTGCCGAGAACTTCCGGGACATGAAGCGGGCCGGCGGCGAGCGCATCGAGGCGGCCGTCGCCATCGGCACGGATCCCGTTGTCACCTATGCCGCCACGGCACCGCTGCCCCGGGACATCGACGAAATGGTCTTCGCCGGCTTCCTGCGCCACAAATCCGTGGAGATGGTGAAGTGCAAGACCGTCGACATCGAGGTGCCCGCCACGGCAGAAATCATCCTGGAGGGCTACGTACGCACGGACGAGATGCGCAGGGAAGGGCCCTTTGGCGACCACACGGGCTACTACTCCCTGGCGGACGACTATCCCGTCTTTCACATCACCGCCATCACCCACCGGAAGGACCCCATCTACTTCTCCACCGTCGTGGGCAAGCCCCCCATGGAGGACTGCTACCTGGCAAAGGCCACGGAACGCATCTTCCTGCCGCTTTTGCAGCAGATGCAGCCGGAGATAAAGGACATCAACATGCCGCTCGAGGGCGTTTTCCACGACTGCATCCTCGTCTCCATCAAGAAGCAGTACCCCATGCAAGCCCGCAAGGTCATGCACGCCCTCTGGGGCATGGGCCAGATGATGAACGTCAAGATGATTGTCGTCGTGGACGACCACGTGGACGTGCAGGACATCTCCGAGGTGGCCTGGCGCGTCTTTAACAACATCGACGCCAAGCATGATCTGGAGATCGTCGAGGGGCCCCTCGATGTCCTCGACCACTCCTCGCCCATGGCAAAGTGGGGCGCAAAGCTCGGCATCGACGCCACGAAGACCTGGCCGGAGGAAGGCCACAGCCGCGAATGGCCCGACGAGATCCGCATGACGGATGAGATCCGCGCCCGGGTGGACGTGAAATGGAAGGAGCTCGGACTTGATTGACATAAAGGCCCATATCAACAACGTGGCGCTGCACCATACGATTTTCGACCTGCCCTTTGCCTTCCTTGGCGCCATCCTGGCGACGGAGGGACACCCGCGGCCCCTCGACCTCTTCTGGATTGCCGTGGCCCTCACGGCAGCCAGGGCAGCAGCCATGGCCATCGACAACCTGGCCGACCTCAAATACGACAAGCAGCAGCCCCGCATGGCCTACAGGGCCATGGTCTCCGGCCGCATCTCGAAGCGGGAGGCCCTCATCTTCATCGTCCTCTGCCTGCTGCTCACCATCTTCGCCGTACTGCAGCTCAATCCCATCTGCATCTACCTGCTGCCCATCGCCGCGCTTCCCTTCATCATCTACCCCTTCATGAAGCGCATCACCGGCTGGGTGCACCTCTTTTTGGGGCTCGCCATCGCCATGGCCCCCGCCGGCGGCTGGGTGGCAGTAACGGGCACCGTCACGCTTCCCCTGGTCATCCTCTGCATCGCCGTCGCCCTTTGGATTGGCGCCTTCGATGCCATGTACGGTGCCCAGGACGAGGCGTTCGACAAGAGCCAGAAGCTCCATTCCCTCGCCACCGAGTACGGCGCAGCGGCTGCTTTCCGCATTTCCGCCGTGCTCCACGTGATCTGCGTCATCTGCTTTTTCTCCGTGGGCATTTTGCTCCACCTGGCGCCCCTGTACTTCGTGGGCGTCGGCGTCGCGGCAGGCACCCTCGTCTACCAGCACCGCATCGTGAGCCCCACGGATTTCTCCCGCGTGACCCAGCGCTACTTCATGCGAAACGGCATCGTATCCGTCGCCATCTTCGCCTTCGCTTGGGCCAGCTACTTTATCTGAGGTGATAGTATGTCCGCACGTATCCTGGAAGGAAAGACCTTTGCCGCCGCCTTTCGCGAGGAGGCCGGAAAGCGCGCTAAGATCCTGCACCAAAAATATGGCGTAACCCCCGGCCTCGCCGTCATCATCGTGGGGGAGAACCCCGCCTCGAAGGTCTACGTCCGCAACAAGCACAAATCCTGCGAGGAGCTCGGCATCTACTCCGAGGTCATCGAAATGCCCGAGACCGCCACAAAGGATGAGCTCATCGCCGAGATCGACAAGCTGAACGCCAGCGACAGGATCCACGGCATTCTCGTCCAGCTGCCGCTCCCGAAGCAGATTGCCGCCTACGAGGCAGAGATTCTCGAGCGCATCGACCCGAAGAAGGACGTGGACGGCTTCCATCCCGTAAACGTGGGCCGCCTCGTGACCGGCCAGAAGGCCCTCATCCCCTGCACCCCCCACGGCTGCCTCAAGATGCTCCAGCTCGCCGGTATCCCCATCGACGGGGCCAATGCCGTCATCATCGGCCGATCCAACATCGTAGGAAAGCCCATGGCCCACCTGCTGCTGGCGGAGAACGCCACCGTCACGATATGCCATAGCCACACGAAGAACCTGAAAGAGGTCACAAAGAACGCCGATATCCTGGTGGCCGCTGTAGGGAGGCCCAAATTCGTCACCGCCGACATGGTAAAGGCAGGCGCCACCGTCATCGACGTGGGCATCAACCGCATCGCCCCCAAGAAGCTCTTGGGGGACGTGGACTTCGAGAATGTAAAGGAAGTAGCAGGCGCCATCACCCCCGTCCCCGGCGGCGTAGGCCTCCTGACCGTCGCCATGCTCATGCAGAACGTCGTAACCGCCTGCGAAATGCAGATAGCGAAGTAAGGCAAAGCAGGTCGAATAGCAATGGAAATAACCGAACGCCTGAACAGGGCAAAGCAGGCACTAGAGCGATTTTCTGAAGTCGTGAATCTTCAAGAGTCGAACGAATTTGAAAAAGATTCCTTGTTTGTCCGCTTTGAGTTCACCCTAGAGCTTCTATTGCAATGCGGGCGGGATTACCTACGTAAGAAAGGCACCATGGACACGACCTCTTCAGCTGGCATTGTTCGCGCCCTTCAAGCGAACAACCTGTTTTCCGGGCAGGAGACAGCAACGGCATTGAAAATGGTGCAGACACGAAACATTCTCGCGCATACAAATGACGAGAACGAAGCAAAGCGCCTTTCGGGATCTATTCAGACGTATTATCCGCTCATGCAGGAATGGTTGAAACGGATGAGCTGATACGCATTTCTTATGGGACTTTCAAGAGACTGATGAATTTATTTGATGAGATAATTTCATCAGTCTTTCTTGTACAAAGAATAACGGTTTTCAAAAGTCATGTAGGGAGAGGATTATTGTGGCGGATTACAAAGAAAACAAGGGCTTGCGCCTCGTGGCGCTCTATGATCGGCTGAATCGTGGCGAGACCCTCTATAAGGCGGATTGCGCAGAAGAGTATAGCGTGACGGAAAAGACCTTTCAGCGGGATATGGACGATTTGCGGACGTATCTTTCCGAGCAGCGCGACCAAAGCGGCGAGGCGGATATCTGCTATGTACGGGAAAAAGGTGGCTACCAGCTGGTGCGTAGCAGCACGAAATGGCTGGAGAAGCGGGATGTGCTTGTCATCCTCAAGGTACTTTTGGAGAGCCGTGGGCTCTGCAAGGCCGAGATGGATGGCTTGATAGACAAGCTCTTGCACCTGACGGCACCGGTGGACGCAGACTATGTGAAATCCATTATTCGAAACGAGCAGTTCCACTACACGCCACCGCGCCACGGGAAAGAGCTGATATCCATCATCTGGAATCTTTCCGAGTACATCTACCATCATGAAGCGATTTCTATCCGCTATCGCAAGCAGGATGGGGCAAGGGTACGCCATGTGGTAAAGCCGGTGGCAATCCTTTTCTCGGAATACTACTTCTATCTCATTGCCTATCTGGCGGACGGGAGCAGGGATTTCCCTACGACCTTTCGCATTGATCGCATTGAGAAGCTGGAAGAAACAGGCGAGACCTTCAGTATCCCCTACAAGGATCGCTTCAAGGATGGTGAGTTTCGCAAACGGGTGCAATTCATGTACGCTGGCCCCTTGCGCCGCGTGACATTCCTCTACAAAGGCCCCTCGCTGGAAGCTGTCCTCGATCGCCTGCCGACGGCAGAGGTGCTGGAAAAGCAAAAAGGCGCCTACAAGATACGCGTCGAGGTATATGGAAAAGGCATCGACATGTGGCTGGGAAGCCAGGGAGATGCCATTGAAATTCTTAAAGAGTGATGCTCTGCAAAAGTTTCCTGAAGCAGTGTCCAATGTAGGGGACTTTACATGAGCTGATACTGCAAAAAAATTTATTTTACATGGACAGTATGTGTCCTCCTTCCTCCCTATAATGGAATCAGAAAGGGCGAGAGCCTGAAGATTTCCAAGGGATGAAGGAGGACTTTTTTATGGAGAAGAACTATACGGAGCTCGTGTTTGTCATTGACCGCAGCGGCTCGATGCAGGGACTGGAGAGTGACACAATTGGCGGATTTAATGGGATGCTGAAGGAGCAGGCGGGGCTCGAGGGCGGAGCTGTCGTGACGACCGTGCTCTTTGACGACAAGCTCACGCTCCTGCACGACCGCATCGACATCCGCGCGGTGGCGCCGCTGACAGAGCGGGACTACACGGTGCGGGGGACGACGGCGCTCTACGATGCCATCGGCTTTGCAGCGGAGAAGATTCGTGCCGTGCAGAAACGGACGGCGGAGAAGTGGCGAGCGAAGAAGGTGCTATTCGTCATCATTACGGACGGGCTGGAGAATGCGAGCCGCAGATATACCGCCTCAAAGATCCGCCGCCTTATCGAGCACCAGAAGGAAAAATACAGCTGGGAGTTCCTCTTCCTGGGGGCAAATATGGACGCGGCCCTCGAGGCGGGCAACATCGGCATCGACCGGGAGTTCGCCCACAGCTGGGAGACGACCTCTGTTGGAACAGCAATGATGTATACAAGCGTATCCGCAATCATGACAGGAATGCGGACAGGCCATCGGAACGGAAAATAACTGGCTGAGAGTGCAGGATTTACATAGGGAGAGTCGAATAATAAAGAGGCTTCGGGCATGATTGTGGGTAAATTTCCCAGCCTCTGATAACAACTTTAT
>CAMCRT010000112.1 GCA_945877355.1 uncultured Mitsuokella sp.
TCCTTGTCCATGCTGCTTCCTCAATCCAAGGCGTAAATATCCGTATTTGCGCGTATTTATTCTTCTTAATTATACGGTTTTCAGAAGGGAGCGTCAAGATGAAACACTCTATCCCAATCGATTCAGGACCCATATCCGCTCTTGATTCCAGAGCAAAATATAGGCCGTAAAAGAACCGCCGGCTGCCATAAAGAAGGAAAGGGCATCATCATTATGCAAAGTTGCACACTATCATGGACAAAGAGACGTGATGGGTACGACATATACGCCATCCTCGCGGCGATAAAGCGCATTTGTGAGACCGCAGAGCACACAGAGAAACGTCGGCTCCTTTCCCCGGCCCTCCTCTGCAATGGATTTCTCTATGGCAAGGAGATTTTTTGCCGCGGCATCGATTTGATTGGCCCCAAGCTTTATCTCGAAAGCCCCCCACCTGCCGTCGGGCAGCTCCACAATGGCATCCAGCTCCTTCCCTCTGTAATCCTGATAATGGAACAGGCTCCCAGCCAGCTCCTGCGCATAAATATGAAGATCCCTTTCGCATAGGGCCTCAAACAAAAATCCCGCTGTATTGAGATCTCCGGCGAGCCCCTTTGCATCGAGGCCCAGAAGCGCACAGGCAATGGAGGGATCGGTCAGATGGCGTTTCGCGCTCTGCTTGACCCGCACCGAGGAGCGGACGGCCGGGCTGAAGGGCGGCTGGTCCTCCGTGATATACAGGCGACGAAATACATCCAGATAGTCAAGAATCGTCGGGTTGCTGATATCCACGCCTTCCTGATCGGCAATATCCCTTTGGAGGACACGATTGGACACCGTCGTAGATTCATTTCGTGCCAGGGATTTCAGCAGGCGAAGCATCTTCGCTCCATCCCTTTGCACGTCATCCAGACGGCTTGAAGCATCGTCCAGGATAGCTGTCACGTACCCTTTTGCAAGGAGTGTCGCACTTTCCTTCGGAACAGAAAGAGCTTGAGGCCATCCACCACGAACGATAAACTGCAAAAGATGCAAAAGGTCTTGCTCTCCCACCACAGAGGGTTGCATCGTCCCCTCGAACAGTGCCCGAAGGGATGCCTTTCCATCGGATTCTCCGGATTCCCATAGGGACATGGTGCGCATCCGCAGTCTTGCGATACGACCTGCTCCACTGTGAAGGACCCCCTTTCGCTTTGGCGTCGACGATCCTGTCAAGATAAACTGGCCCGGAATCCCACGGACATCCACCTCATGGCGGACCGCATCCCATAGTGCAGGTGCCTCCTGCCATTCGTCAATGAGCCGAGGGGCCTCCCCCTGCAGTACCAAGGCCGGATCCGCCAAGGCCAGCCGCCTGTTTTGAAAGCTCCCCGCAGGATCCCCCACGTATATCGCACTGCTTGCGGTATGCTCGGAAGCCCAGGTCTTCCCGCACCATTTCGGTCCTTCGATACACACAGCGCCAAAGGCTCTCAGATGCTTCGCTATGATTCCATCTATGACCCTTGGTTTATATCCTCGATTTTCCATAGCTGCTCCTTTATTTTACTAAATTTGATAAAATGATTTTATCGAATTTAGTAAAATGACTTTGTCAAATTTGATAAAGTCATTTTATCAGATTCATGGATAAATCACAAGATGATAACCAAGATACTCTGAAGGACAAGGCGTTATTTCAATCGCTTCAAGGCCCCTGCCCGTCCCAGTGCCCGGAGCAAAATATAGGCGATGAGGCAGCCGCCCGTCGTCGAGATGAGGAAGGGGACGACATAGGCATTGAAGGCCACCTCGCCCGCCACCTTTCCCATGAAGAGGATGGCAATCGGATAGGCGCAGAGGCCGCCGAGGACGCCTGTGCCGATGAGCTCCGCAAAGATTGTCGGCAAGAGCGACCGGGTCCAACGATAGGCCAGCCCGCACAGCAGCGCGCCGATCATGCTGCCCGGGAACGCCATGAGGCTGCCAAGCCCGAAAAGATTGCGCAGCAGGCTGGCGAAGAATGCGACGACAACCCCATAGAAGGGTCCCAGCAAGACGGCGCAGAGGATATTGACAACATGCTGCACCGGCGCACAGCGGCTGCCCAGCACCGGAAAGGAAATGAGGCTGCCCACCACCGCAATGGCGCATAAAAGTGCCGCAAAGGTCAGCTTTCTCGTAGGAAGATGGTTCATGGTGTATAGCTCCTTTCTGAAGCACAAAAGCCAGCAGGACAGGAGCCAAGAAGCTGCAATAGAAAAAGGCATTCCAATGGAATGCCTCGCAATACAAAAACGCTTTTTCCTACGGTGGCATTACCCACATCAGGTCAAAGGGTCGAAGTCCACAACTTCCTCTCAGCCCGCTCCACGAGCTCCCCTGTCCTATGAAGTTCCTCTTTATTGTATACCCTTCGCACAGAAATGCAACAATTTCCTGGATGAAATACAGCGAAAAATCATCCCTGCCACAAGAAGATAGCTAAAATTCTTCCTTTCACAATCTGCCCCCCTTGTACACCTTTAAAGCGACCGATACACCAGCTCCAGCAGGTTTGCTCCTGTCAGGCATTCGTCATTCGCCGCCAATAAGGCCTTGCGGTTGACCGCATACTGCTCCGGGAATCTCTTGAAATCCCTTGCCATGCGCAGGATGCCAGCACCGCAGATTCGCACAGGCGTGATGCCCTTCACGCCCATCGAGGGAATCGCCTCATTGAAAAGAGGCTCCTCTACCTTCACGCCAAAAAGCTGCTCCACTGCCCTATTTGTCAGCTGGATAAAGAAGGGAATCCGAACGACCTTATAGCCTAGCCCCTCATAGTAAGCCGTTCCCTCCTCGTCTCTTTTGATTGCCTCAGGCGTCTGATAGTGTGGAAGGACATCAAACTCTACGATAAGCTTCAGCGATTCGCTGCGAAAATCCGGCCTCCGCCGCGACCGCTTTTCCTTCGGTGCCGTGTCTACCACCCTGTCATGCACCCAGTCGGAGACCTCTGGGAAAATGGCATGAAGGTACTCCTCCAGCCCCGTCCGCTTGAGCCCCGTATCCGCATCCGGCCCAGCCTTCAAAGCCGCCTCCGCAGTCTCCCGCAAAAATCCCCATTTTTCCTTTGACACATCCACCATTTAACCCCATCTCCCTAATTCAAAACAAACGCAAGAACTACTTCGCAAAAATTTCAGGCTCGTATTTCATCAGGACTTGCGCAAGAACTCGATAATCCAGGTATTGCAGGCCCTCTTCTCCACGATGGATTTTCTCACAGAGCTCACTTCGATAGTACATATCCATCGCCTGCTCCAGCGATACATTTTTCTCCTTTGCCAGATACGAAATCAGCCGCTCTTCAAGATTTTCCTGATAGATCTGTTCCAGCTTTTCCCCGTCCATATTCACACCTCTTGGTACTCTTGAAACTCCAACAGCGTATCTACTGCATTCTGCGTGATAAACGCTAGCTGGTCATAGGACGGGTAAACGCGAATTTCCTTCAGGGCACGTTCCTTGTCCCAGATACCTGAGTGATACATGTCTACCACACGGTAAACCTTATCATTGGCTACCTTCCCTTTTATGAGATCGTATTCCTGATAATCAAGCTTCCCGTCCCAACAGCGGCATACGAAATCAATCCAAGCTTCCACATCCTCAGTAAAATCCCGTACACGAAGGTTCATAGAAGCTACTACATCTTTCATGCAATAGACATTCAAGTATGGCATACCTCCTTTCGTCAAGCTCGCCTTCCTCCTTGCCCATCGCACAGCTTGCTCCTTTACCGTCGTAACATAAAAGCCTTTTCCAAAGTCAAGGTTACGAAAGGAATGCTCCACATCTGGCTGCGGGACAATTTGCGTTGAACCATGATAAACAATCATGCAACCACCTGCCGTTCCTTCAAATAGCGCTCGATATCATCCACGACATACTCTGTACTTTGCGTATGCAGCACATCGTAAAACGGCACGAGATAGGAGTCCATGCAGCCGCTCTTTTTCAGTGCCTGATATACCCGTGCAGGTGATACCTTCCAACGATTGGCACAGGCATGTATCATGTATATCACAAAGGAAAAACTATTTTTATCCATTTGCTTCTCCTTTCGCAATAAAAATTTCTTTCTCTGTGGAAGCCTCATATCCGCATACGGTCTAGCCTTCAAACCCGCCTCCGCAGTCTCCCGCAAAAATCCCCATTTCTCCTGCAACACGTCAATCCCCTTGCTCAGCTCACATCACCAAATTTTGATATCCTCCATGATTTTCCTTCTTTTGCTTTGGTTTACAAAAATTGCAGGCGAAATGCCTGCAATTTCGTATATTGGAAAAATGACATTTGATCAAAGCATGGCCTGGGCGCAGAAGTCCTTCTCGCTCATATTCGCCTTTCGGGCTGCGACTGCAACACGTCAATCCCCTTGCTCAGCTCACATCACCAAATTTTGATATCCTCCATGATTTTCCTTCTTTTGCTTTGGTTTACAAAAATTGCAGGCGAAATGCCTGCAATTTCGTATATTGGAAAAATGACATTTGATCAAAGCATGGCCTGGGCGCAGAAGTCCTTCTCGCTCATATTCGCCTTTCGGGCTGCGACTGCAATGGAGATAGACCCTTCCTTTACCAAATCGATAAGCGTTTCCATCATTCCCTTCTTCTCACTTTTTTCTTTTACCTCTTCGAGATATTTCCGGAATTCTATAATGGGCCCTTTGTCAAGACCACCTTCTAAAATTTTAAGAGTGTCCTCCGTAAACTTGTTCTATGCTGCAAAGCAATCAAAATACATCTTGTCAGGAACCTCGTATCCCAGTGCTTCGTGAGGGCGTATACCGTTGTAATCTTCCACATACTGGTTGATGAGCTGACGGAGTTCCCTCGGCGTATGATACTCGTTCGGATAAAGCTGCTCTG
>CAMCRT010000113.1 GCA_945877355.1 uncultured Mitsuokella sp.
ACTTGGAGCCCTCCACCTCTGCCGCGAGCTTCGTCGGGCCAAAGGCCTTGATGCCGGCCTCTGCCATCGCATCGACGATGCCGCCAGTGAGCGGCACCTCGGGGCCCACGACGACGAGATCAATCGCCTGCTCCTTCGCCAAGCGGACGAGGGCCTCATTATCCGTGATGGAGATGCCAGAGACGCAGGTGGCGACCTCCGCCATGCCGGGATTGCCCGGCACCGCGTAGAGCTTCTCTGCCCGAGGCGACTGGGCGAGCTTCCAGGCGAGGGCATGCTCCCGGCCGCCTGAGCCGATTACCAGGATATTCATACTCTGCGCCTCACTTCTTCAGCTGCTTAGAAAGATACTCCTGAATCATGGAGTCGTATGCCGCCGTGTGGGCAAAGGCCTCCTGGGCCAGCTCCATGCGGGTGCGGTCATCGACCTCCCCCGTCTTTTCGATCTGCTCTGCGATCTCGTCGTAGCGCTTCGGGTTCGTGACGATGGTGACAAACTTGAAGTTCTTCGCCGCGGCTCGCACCATGGCCGGACCGCCGATATCGATGTTCTCGATGGCCTCCGCAAGGGTGACATTCGGCTTTGCGATGGTCTCCTTGAAGGGATAGAGGTTGACCGCCACGAGATCGATACCCGTGATGCCATGCTCCTCCATAGCCTTCACGTGCTCCGGATTGTCCCGCACGGCAAGGATGCCGCCGTGGATCTTCGGGTTCAGCGTCTTGACCCGACCATCCATGATCTCCGGGAAGCCCGTCACATCGCTGACGTAGATGACGGGGATGCCCGCCTCCTTGATGGCCTTCATCGTACCGCCGGTGGAGACGATCTCCACACCGCACGCATGGAGCTTTCTTGCAAACTCCACGACGCCTTCCTTGTTGGACACGCTGATGAGCGCACGCTTGATTTTCATAATGACTCCTTTATTTTCCGCAGAGGCATTTCCCAATGCCATCTTTTACTTCCGAATGGTTACGATGCGTCCATCTACCTTGAGCTTCCCCGCACAGTAGAGCTGGATGGCCTGGGGGTAGATGCGATGCTCCTCCGCCAGCACACGGGCAGAGAGCGTCTCCTCCGTATCGTCATCCAGGACGGGCACAGCCGCCTGCATGATGATGGATCCGCTATCCGTTCCCTCGTCCACAAAGTGGACGGTGCAGCCGGATATCTTGACGCCGTAGGCCAGCACATCCCGGTGGGCGTGAGCCCCGGGAAAGCTGGGGAGAAGTGCCGGGTGGATATTCATGATACGGCCCGCAAAATGGCGCACGAAGAGAGGCGTCAGGATGCGCATGAAGCCGGCGAGCACCACCAGCGTCACGCCTGCCTCCTCCAGAGCCGCGATAAGCGCCTCCTCAAAGGGCTCCCTGCCCTCGTAGGCTTTCCTGTCCACGAGGACAGCGGGGATACCCGCCTTCCTTGCCCGCTCGAGGGCAAAGGCCTCTGGCTTGTCAGCGATGACGACGGCGACTTTTGCCTCCACCTCGCCCCGGTCGATGGCATCGAGGATGGCCTGGAGATCCGTCCCCCTGCCCGAGCACAGGACTCCCAGTATCTCAGCCATGGAAAACGCCACCTTTTATCGTGACATCGTGAGCACCCTTCTGGACGCGACCGATTTCATAACATTCCTCGCCCTTTGCGGCAAGCTCCTGTTGTACGCTCTTTGCCTCCTCCTTCGACAGGATGAGCACCATGCCGATGCCCATGTTGAAGGTGCGGTACATTTCCTTCCAGTCCACATTGCCCCATTCCTGGAGAAGGCGGAAGATTTCCGGCATCTTCCAGGCTGCCCCGTCGATCTCGACAGCGAGCTCCTTGGGGAGCGCCCGGGGGATATTCTCATAGAAGCCACCACCTGTGATATGAACCATGCCGTGGATATCATACTTCTCGATGAGGGGCAGGCAGGTCTTCGGATAGAGGCGGGTCGGCGTCAGAAGCTCCTCCCCGATGGTCTTTCCCAGGGACTCGATGTACTCGTCCCCCTTGAAACCCTTCCGCTCAAAGCAGATTTTCCGCACAAGGGAGTAGCCGTTGGAGTGGACGCCGGAGGACGGGAGGCCAAGAAGCACATCCCCATCCTTCACGCGCTCGCTGGTGATGAGCTTCGACTTCTCCACGACGCCCACGGAGAAGCCGGCGATATCATACTCGCCCTTCGAGTAGAAGCCCGCCATCTCCGCCGTCTCGCCTCCGATGAGAGCACAGCCCGACTCCTTGCAGGCATTCGCCACGCCCTTCACCACATCGGCCACCTGCTCCGGGTCCAGGGAGCCCACGGCGAGGTAGTCCAGGAAAAATAGTGGCTCTGCCCCCTGCACCAGGATGTCGTTGACGCACATGGCGACGGCATCCTGGCCGATGGTATCGTGCCGGTCCAGCAGGAAGGCCAGCTTCAGCTTCGTCCCCACCCCATCCGTGCCGGACACGAGGACAGGCTCCTTATACTTCGCCGCATTCAGAGCAAAGAGGCCGCCGAAGCCGCCAAGGTCGCCCAGGACCTCCGGGCGGTACGTCGCCTTGACACTCTCCTTGATGAGCTCCACCGAGCGATTTCCCGCATCGATGTCGACGCCGGAGTCCTTATAGGTCATTTTTTCAGCCATGACGTTCCTTTCCTTCCGCTCCTCAGCACTTTCCATGCTCAAAGACATACTTGCTATCCCCCGCCGGCTTTTCCCCATCGGCGATGGGATAGGCGCTGTTGAAGCAGGCATAGCACATATCATCGGCATTGAGCTTCGGCACGCACTGCTTCAAGCCCTCAAGGCTCAGGAAATGCAGGGAATCCGCTCCGATATACTCCCGGATCTCCTCCACGCTCTTCGTGGCGGCGATGAGCTCCTTGCGGATGCTGGTGTCGATGCCATAGTAGCAGGGAAAGCCGATGGGAGGGCTGCTGACGCACATGTGGACGGCCTTTGCCCCGGCATTCCGGAGCATCTTCACAATCTTGCCGCTGGTGGTACCCCGGACGATGGAGTCATCCACCATGATGACGGATTTCCCCTCCACCAGGGAGCGCACAGGATTGAGCTTCAGGCGCACAGCTGTATCCCGCTTCTTCTGGGTGGGCTGGATGAAGGTGCGGCCGATATAGCGGTTCTTGATGAGCCCCTCGGCGAAGGGGATTCCCGACTCGTAGGCAAAGCCCGTGGCTGCCGTGGTGCCGGAGTCCGGCACGGAGATGACGACATCCCCCTTAAAGCCCGACTCCCGAGCAAGGATGCGCCCCATCTCGAACCGGGCCTCATGGACGCTCTGCCCGTCGATGACAGAATCCGGCCGGGCAAAGTAGATGTACTCGAAGATACAGCCCGCACGCTTTTCGCCCTTGGCAAAGAACTGGGAGCGGAGGCCGTCCTTGTCGATGATGACGAGCTCGCCCGGCTCCACCTCCCGGACGAAGGTAGCCCCCACCACATCGAGGCCGCAGGTCTCCGAGGACAGGATCCAGCTCCCCTCCTCCGTCCTCCCTATACAGAGGGGGCGGAAGCCCTGGGAATCCCGGGCACCGATGAGCTTGTCCTCCGTCATGATGGAAAGGCAGTAGCAGCCTTTGACCTGAAGGAGCGAATCCATGATACGCTCCTCGATGGTCTCCTTGCGGGAGCGGGCGATGAGGTTCACGATGACCTCCGAGTCGATGGAGGTCTGGAAAATCGTTCCCTCCTGCTCGAGGCGATGGCGTATCTCCGCAGCGTTTGTCAGATTGCCATTATGAGCCATGGCTATCCTGCCGCCAGCGTAGTTGACAAGGAGCGGCTGAGTATTGGCCAAGAGACTCGACCCCGTGGTGGAGTAGCGCACATGGCCCACGGCGATGCGCTGATTCTCCATGTGGGGCACCTGATGGCGGAACACCTCATTGACCAGGCCCATGCCGCGGGTCACGTCCATCCATGCCCCATCCGTGAGGGCAATGCCCGCGCTCTCCTGGCCCCGATGCTGCAACGCATACAGGCCGAGATACGTCATGGACGATACATCCTCCGTCTCCGAATAGACGCCGTATACGCCGCACTCTTCTTTCCATTTTCCCTTCTGGGAGTAGCCATTCTCGTACATTCTCTTTTTTGTTACCCCTTGTCTTTATGACAACGCCTCAAGCCTATTTTATTCTGTATATTGTAGCGGTCAGAGCTGCGCCTTGACGCGCTCTGCCTTCTTCTCCACCTCGGCTGCCATGTTCTTCCGGTAGTCGCCGAGCTTCTCCGCCAGCTTCTTGTCGGAGACGGCGAAGATTTCCACAGCGAAGATCGCCGCGTTCTTTGCGCCGTTGACAGCCATCGTCGCCACAGGCACGCCCGAGGGCATCTGCACCGTGGAGAGCAGCGCATCCATGCCGTTGAGTGCCGTCGCATTGATGGGCACGCCGATGACAGGCAGCGTCGTATAGCTGGCGACGACGCCCGCCAGGTGTGCTGCTGCCCCCGCCGCGACGATAAAGGCGCCGATGTCATTTTTCGGTGCGGCCTCCACGAACTCGCGGACCCTATTTGGCGTACGGTGCGCCGATGCCACGATGACCTCTGCCTCGATGTCGAATTTCTTCAAAAGATCCACAGCGCTCTTCAGAATCGGCCAATCCGAATCGCTTCCCATCATAACAGCGACTTTCATGCGTATTCCTCCCCTATAGCAAGCATCCACGGCATAGCCCAGGCCATGCCGAAAGAAAAGAAGACATTTGTCTCTTTCATCATAACGGGAAACAGCCCCCCTGTCAATAAAAAACAAGCGTCCGTATGTGTCAAGCTTTTCTCGGTGAAAAATTTTAGACCTTGAAATATCCTGT
>CAMCRT010000114.1 GCA_945877355.1 uncultured Mitsuokella sp.
ACGCCGAATCCACGGACAGCCCCAAATATTTGGTCTTATTAAAAAACCGCTGATGTTGGAACTATCGGGCGGTTTTTTAATGCTTAATTGCTTCAATCAGAAGCAACACAATGATCAAGGTGATATAGAAATCAAACTTGCTCATACGCATCTACCCCTTTCAGGGGCAGGTTTTGTCCGCCTTTGTCGGATCTGGCGACCCAAGGAGCATAACCTCCTCGCGGATAGTATAGCATAGGGGCTCATATTTGTCGATATTTAGGAGAGGATAGTATGGAACTACGTGGTGCCTGGGCGGAGATTGACTTGGCGGCCCTTCGGCGGAACTACGCTTGGATACGGGCGCACCTGGCGGAGGGGGCTGCCCTCTGTGCGGTGGTGAAGGCGGATGCCTACGGCCACGGGGCGGTGCCCTGCGCCCGTGTCGCACTGGAGTGCGGGGCCCGGTATCTCGCCGTCGCCACCGTGTCGGAGGCAAAGCATCTGCGGGAGGCGGGCATCGATGCCCCCATCCTCATGCTGGGCCTCGTCCTCCCGGAGGCGGCGGAGGAGATTGTCCGCCTCGATGTGACCCAGGCGGTGGCGGACGCAGCCCTCGCCGAGGCGCTCTCGGAGGCCGCCGGCCGACAGGGGAGGGTGGCGAAGGTCCACCTCGCCATCGAGACGGGCATGGGCCGCATCGGCGTGTACCCGGAGGACGCCTACGCCTTTGCAAAGCAGGTGGCGGCTCTGCCCCATATTGCCATCGAGGGGGTATTTTCCCACTTTGCCCAGGCGGACGTGCCGGATAAGAGCTACGTCCAGGAGCAGCTGGCCCGCTTCCGGAAGGCCCTGGCGGAGATTGAGCGGGCGGGGGTCACGGCGGAGATCTACCACATCGCCGAGTCCGCCGCAGCCCTCGAGATCCCGGAGGCCCACTTTGACATGGTGCGCTCCGGCATCATCCAGTATGGCATGATGCCAAGCGATACCTGCACCGGCGGCGAGGGGCTCACCCCCATCCTTTCCCTCTACGCGAAGGTGGTGTTTTTGAAGCATGTGGCGAAGGGGGAGACCATCGGCTACGGCCGGGCTTTCACTGCGCCCCGGGACATGGTGGTGGCGACGCTTCCCATCGGCTATGCGGACGGCTATATCCGGGCCTACGGCGAGGAGGGCTACGTGCTGCTCCAGGGGAAGCGGGCGAAGATTCTCGGTCGCATCTGCATGGACCAGACCATGGTGGATGTGACGGACATCCCAGGCGTCCAGGTGGGGGACAATGCCACCCTCATCGGCGACGGCCTTACGGCGGACACCCTCGCCGGTTGGGCCCACACCATCAACTACGAGGTGCCCTGCCTGCTGACGGCCCGCATCCCCCGCATTTACCGCACAGAAGGGGCCCGCTAATGGGATTCTTCTTGAAAAAGCGGTGGAAACCTGTACAATAGAGCCAAGAGGTGATTTGTATGAAAGGTCATATCGCAAGAACGGTCACGCTGGTGCTCGCCCTGTGCCTGGCCGCGACCTCCCTGGCCCTGGCGGCGACGCCCCTGAAGGTGGCCCAGATGCCCACGGTGGTCACAAGCTTTTGCAGCCCGTCAAAGGCAGTGCTGGCAAAGCTGGACGGCCGGGTGGACGACGCGCTCCATCTCCCCCTGAATGACACCCTCCAGCTGGTGTCCTTCGTGCCGGAGGAGGACGTGGTGGCGGCCTACGAGGACGCCCAGGCGGGATCGAAGAAGGGCAAGGACATTGTCAGGGCCATGGGCGAGAGCCTGGGAGCCGACATCGTGGTGCTGCCCGTCGTCACCGGCTACGAGCAGTATGAGCACATGAGCTGGCACTGGGATCGGGGCATGATCCGCACCAGCTACGCCGCCGTCTCCCTCTACGTCTATGACCGGGCAGAGGATCGGGTCATCGACAAGGGGGCATCCCGCTCCTACTCCGACGAGCTCAGCGTCCAGGGGGAGGTGTCCCTCATGGTGGACGAGTGCATGGACCAGGCCCTCCGGGAGGCGGACCTCCACGAGCTCGTCCGCAGCGAGGCAAAGGCGCGGAAAGCGGCAAAGGAGACCGCTGTCGAACCTGAGGCGAAAGATGAAATGAGCAAATAGAAAAGGGCTGAGATGGAATGCGGATTCCTCTCGGCCCTTTTCATCGTCTGACAGACGTACTGCAAATCGTTGCTGCCAGCATCAAGACTCCCTCCGTCGCGCTACGCGCGCCACCTCCCTCTAGAGGGAGGCAAGCAAGGCTCAGGAGCTTGCAATGGATTGATGTGTTGGGCAATCTCATACGTCCTGCCGGGCAGATTTCTCCGGCGCATCCTTCCATTGCGAGCTGGTGATTTTAGCCTCGTCCTCTTTCGTGGGAGAACGCCCATAGGGACAAGGGAAATCTTTATCGACATACCATCCCGTTGCGAGCTGGTGATTTTAGCCTCGTCCCCCCTCTAGAGGGGGATGGCCCGAAGGGTCAGGGGGAGTCTACGGGTAAGCTGATACTCAAACTGTTGGGCGAGGGCAAAGTCGTTAGTTTCAGCATCAAGACTCCCTCTGGAGGGAGGCAAGCAAGACTCCGGCGTATTTTTCGCTAGGATGAAAGTGGTTCATAAAACGATTTAGGAGGAAACATCATGCTGAAATTTGTGACAGAGAACGAGCGCATCGTGGGACTGGACGAGGTGGGGGAGGAAAAGGCCGTCATCGAGTTCCCGGAAGTCTCGCCCGGGGTCTACAATATCCGCACAACGGACGTGGACCCGTCCCTCCAGGGCCAGGGGATAGCCAGCCGCCTCGTCCAGGCGGCGGTGGAGGAGATCCACAAAAAGGGCGGCAAAGTCACGGCCACCTGCACCTACGCCCAGGCTTGGCTCAAGAAGCACGGCGCTTGAGGCTTCATGCGAGCAGCGAAGATGCCCTCTCAACACTGCGCTTATGGGAGGATGTCTTCGCAAGGCGAGTTATTGTTCGATGAGGGGTGAAAAGCCCCTCTTTTTCTCTTGACAAAGTGGGCCGGGGCGAATATACTATAAACATATTATTCAAGTATGTTTATTAGGCGACGCCTGAAAACGGCGCGCCCTGCTGAAAGGGGCATCCTCATGAGCGAAGAGAGAAACTACAAATTTGAGACACTGCAGCTGCACGTGGGCCAGGAGCAGGCGGATCCCACCACCGACGCCCGCGCCGTCCCCATCTACCAGACTACGAGCTACGTTTTCCACAATGCCCAGCATGCGGCGGACCGCTTCGCCCTGAAGGACGCGGGCAACGTCTATGGTCGCCTGACGAACCCGACGGAGGACGTGCTGGAAAAGCGCCTCGCAGCCCTCGAGGGGGGCGTGGCGGCTCTCGCCTTTGCCTCCGGCGCGGCGGCTGTCACCTGCGCCATGCAGGGCCTCGTCCATGCGGGCCAGCACATCGTGGCTGCCACGACGATTTACGGCGGCACCTATAACCTCTTTGCCCACACCTTCCCGGACTTCGGCGTGACCACCACCTTCGTGGACCCGGAGGGGGGCGCTAAGGCATTTGAGGACGCCATAAAGGACAACACCCAGGCCGTCTACATCGAGACCATCGGCAACCCGAACGCCAACCTCATCGACATCGAGGCGGTGGCAAAGGTGGCCCATGCCCACAACATCCCCCTCGTCGTCGACTCCACCTTCGCGACGCCCTACCAGGTGCGCCCCATCGAGTACGGTGCGGACATCGTCATCCACTCCGCCACGAAGTTCATCGGCGGCCACGGCACGACCCTGGGCGGCGTTGTCATCGACAGCGGCAAGTTTGACTGGGTCAAGAGCGGCCGCTTCCCCTGGCTCGTGGATCCGAACCCGAGCTACCATGGCCTTTCCTTCGCAAAGGACATCGGCGCACCGGCCTTCGCCATTTACCTCCGCACCCTGCTCCTCCGGGACACGGGCGCGACGCTCTCGCCCTTCAATGCGTTCCTGCTGCTCCAGGGCGTGGAGACGCTGTCCCTGCGCGTGGAGCGCCATGTGGAGAACGCCCTGAAGGTCGTGGACTATCTCGCGAAGAACCCGAAGGTGGAGAAGGTCAACCATCCGGCCCTCGCGAGCCATCCGGATCACGAGCTCTACAAGAAGTATTTCCCGAACGGCGGCATCTCCATCTTCACCTTCGAGATCAAGGGCGGTGCCGAGGCGGCCATGAAGTTCATCGACCACCTGAAGGTCTTTAGCCTCCTGGCCAACGTGGCCGATGTGAAGTCCCTGGTCATCCACCCGGCCTCCACGACCCACTCCCAGATGAACGAGCAGGAGCTCCGTGAGTCCGGCATCACCCCGTCCACCATCCGCCTCTCCATCGGCACCGAGCACATCGACGACATCCTCTACGACCTCGACGAGGCTTTCAAGGCTCTGTAATACAAATATTTTGCAGTAAAAAAGGGCTCTTCGGGCATCCCTGTGGGTAGGAAATGCCACTGCTGCGTGTAAC
>CAMCRT010000115.1 GCA_945877355.1 uncultured Mitsuokella sp.
AATCTTCAATCCGCTCGTGAGAGCCATCCTCTGTGAATGGACACAGCAGATGACCCTGACCAGCGGACTGAAGATACTCAGTCTATTGTGTGGTGCTGTCGCATGGAGACTTCTTTGTCGATTTTGATGGTATACGATTTCAGGCTTATGGCGGGTGTGCATGGTAAGGTTGTTCTGCTCAACATGATTCCGATACCACTTCTTTACAGAGCAATTTCAGCGTGCACATGCATAACGCAGGGATGAAGTGCCGTTGGCGCTCAAGCGTGAATTCGATGGCCCTATGTGGCCGGACTACGTAGGGAAACCATGCGATATAAAGGAGAAATGAAATCGATGAAGGTTTATTTGCAAAATGGAGTAACTATAGAGGTAGATACATTTTCTCAAATCAATCAAAGTCAATTTTATATCCTTTTTCTTAGTGATGATGTAACTAGTTATATGTATCCAGGTCATGACCTTTTAGAGACAATACAAGATAAATTAGCCCTTGTTTACGATTTGATAGATGACAGATATATTCTTGATCATGATAACTGGTCACGTGAATTATCCAATGTCCCTATTACGTTATATTCAGCCGGGTTAGGGTCTATTTTAGGATTGGATGATAATGGGATAACAAAAGATGAGGTAGAAAAGTTTTATTGTAATTTTTGTCAAAATCCAAAATATGAATATTGGCGTTCAATTCTTCCTGACTTGAACAGGATATTGTTTTTGAATGATATCCATGCTATGATTCATTCTTTACAGAACATCATTGAAGCTTTTGATATGTCATTTGTGGATGTCTATCTTATCTTGGTTGAAACTGTAAAATTAACCGAAAGGGATGATTTTGCTGATGGCGAATATAGAGAATCCTCTGCTAGAGCACGAAAGATATCATATGCCATCGAAAATTATTTTATAAAGGCGAACGCTGTTTTAGATTATTTTTGCAAACTTTGCCTTGAATTACAGCATCGCTATGATGATTTTTCAAAGATGCCGAAGCTTATATCACGAAATAAAACTTATGGAAATAGAAAATCTCTTCGAATTCAACAGATAAAAAATACCATATTTGAGTACGATGAAATAGTACGGTTGATTGTAAATATCAGGAATCAAGTCATTCATAATGGATCTCTTGATTCAACTCCAGCAGTGTTTTATCGAAAAAAAGGAAATGAAATAGTGGAACGATATGCCTTATTTCCAGACATAACGGCTGGACATTTAGATACATGGATTAACAGAAATAGATTTTACGGAAAATATATAAAAGTCAATGACATACTTCCCGATATACATAGAAAATTCTGTAAGAAAATATTATATACAATTGATTACATTTTGAAGAATAATGGCATAAGTTGATTGGCTGAATGATAGTATACGTATAATGGAACTTTTACGGTGATACTATCTAAGTTTCCTAGATAATTTGGAGGTCACAAAACTATGTTAAAGGGGAAGTGGTATAATTTCATTTTGTTGGGAGTTGTATTATCAGCATTCTTCTTGAAGTTCGGTAATTTTTCTTGGCTAGAGCTATATTTTTTCGGTGTGTTCAGCGTCATTATTCTACTTCTGAACAGCAGACTTCTAAAAAATCTGAATACCTACATAGAGCTACTTCTTTTATTATTTGGTGTTTTTGCCCTGAAGATGAGCACGGACTACCATATGTCCGCAGATATTTCCAAAATCTGGGTGCAGTTCGTAGAGATTATTCCATTCCTAATACTTTTTGTTTTTACATTATGCTATAAAGGATATAAGGACGATAAGAAATTTGCGATAAAACAGAGAGAATGGAAGAATTATTTTGTGGAACGCGAAGATGATCTGAAGCGCCTGGAACAGATTGTGGATAAGACAGATGTCAGTTTATTGGCATTGGATGCTGCATGGGGGCAAGGGAAGAGTTTCCTTCTGCAGAAATTTAAAGAGGACAGAGAAACACAGGGCGATATTGTTATTGTCATAGATGTGTTGTCTTTGCGTTTAGATAATTTTCAAGAGTATTTGATTTATGAACTGGATCGGACGCTTCTTTCCTGCGGATATCTTTCAAGAAATTCAAATCTGCTTCGCTCCATAATGAAACGGGCACATGCGGATATGCTTTCCATGATTTTTGGAAAGGGGAAGAAGCATTATGGCGAGGTATTCTATGATTTTCAGCGAGAACTCTTGCAACAGGGGAAGAATATCATTCTGATTTACGATGATATCGACCGTTCTGATAATAAAGAGCTCATTCAAACCATCTTGTACCTTTCTGAAAAGCTTACATCGCAGAATCGTGCTGATTCTCCAGGAAGAATTAAGGTGATTTTCCAATATTCGATGGAACATATGAAAAAATTGGGCTTTCAGAATGATTTTTTGGAGAAGTTCTGCAACCAGAAAATAAGCCTGACGGATATTCCGCTTCGTCGCTTGTTATTTGAGATACAGAGACACATGTATCCAATGCAGGATGCTGTATTGACAGACAAGGATGTAGATGGGCTGGCACCGTATCTTTATCTAGGCCGGGCGGCGCTGTTGCCTGATGAGCAGGTACGTGCTGCGCATTATCTTCATTCACGCATGACAATCCGCCGTGCCAAAAATATGATAAAGACCTTAGTGGGCGATACCCATATTCTGCCATCTGATTTTCGAACATCGCAGCCCAATCGCAATACATGGATTGTAATGCGATATGTGGAACAATTTTTCCCCAATGTATATGATGATATGCGTAGAGTGAATTTGAAAGATGTGTTTTCGCTTCACTACAACGTCAAAAATGAGACAAGGAAAATATCTTTATTTGATTTGAAACAAGAACATGATCATCATACTATCGATATGGTTCTCAATGAAGATAAATATCCTGAAAACTTCGAACGATATCTCGTATGGCGCATGCTGGGCTTGGATGGTGTGTGTCGTGAAGAGGAGCCCGAGCAGATAGAGACAGGGGAATCTGTAGATCTTCCTAAATTTTATCGAAGAGATACCAGACAAATTCGTGCAGTTGATCATCTGGATTATGAAGATATTGAGCAGGGTGTTCGTTTTATCTTAGCGGCAGGAACGACATCGGTTAACCATTATCGTTATTATGCCAAAAAAATGGTTACTGAGGTCTTGCAACAGCCAGAAGCGGATCGGCACTGCGCCTTTCATACTTTGGTGCAGCGCATGTACCGGGAAGAACGGGGGATACAGACAATCCAACGTTTCGGCATTTCTGTCTGGTGGTCGTTTTTTCATGCATTTGCGATTGCCTCGAAGTATTGGAGTGAGGATGAACGGAATGAAAATTATTGTGCCTTGATTTCATTTTATTTTCAAGAAGAATCTATTGATGTTTTTAATCAAAGACTGCTCGATGAACTGCTTCCGTTGTGGGATGGAATGCCTGCTCGTATACCAGAGATCTTCCTTGAGGTTGTTACGAAATTATCAACTTTAAGCGTTTGTGAAAATTGGAATCATTATGAGAATTTTTTCGTATTTCTATCGCGGAGCTTGCAAGCGTTGTATCGTTCTGGCATGGTCAGAAACTTGGATCCTTGGCTGATTGCTGATTTAGCTGATACTGCACATAAGGAAGCATCTAGGGCATGTCATGATAAAGAGTTGAAAAGGTCAAAGCAGTTAGCTGAGGCCTTGATTCATCGAGCCCGTCGAGAAGCAATCCAGCATCGTGATTTTTTTCGAGAGCATGATATGGATTCTTGTTTGAGCAGATATGTTCATTATTATGAGGTAACGTTGCAATACCTGGCAAAAATGGAACAGATCATGAAATGCACAAGGAAGGGCAAGGCAAGGTATGAGCCACGCATTCGCTCAAAATGGTCCTCAGGTGATGCAGATGCTGTAAAAGAGACTGAGGAATTGATGAAAGCTTCCAATCCCGTGCAGGTGGCAGGGGAGAATCCGAAGCATTTGACTTTGGTACGGTTGATTGAGCTGCTGAAGAAATATTGAGCTGTCAATCCATATTGGAAATATGCCGTGTGGGCGCGGCGGGGCTGAGGGACCACATCCACCGCTCTGTGGTCCCCCTTCTTCAGGGGAGAAGGCTTTGGGAGGCAGATGAGGTCTGATTGACTTTTCTTTGCTCGTTGTATATACTATGTATATACGGAGGTGATTGTCATGGTAGCTACGATTTCGAGATGGGGGAACGGG
>CAMCRT010000116.1 GCA_945877355.1 uncultured Mitsuokella sp.
AGAGCGGGCTAATATGCTGGAATTCCAGTAGTTTCAAGGGTGCGAAGTTTGAGTATAGCAGACGTATTGCGATTTGTCCAACAATCGGAGCGGCATCAAAGACAATCCGGTATAAATTTCTATGCAAACAAAAAGGAGGCGCACATGAATCCTACGTATCTCCTGCTCGCAGGCATCGTCATATTGTCCTCCGCCATAGGAAACGTGCTGCGCTACATCCCCTTTGCCCAGAGCATCACAAGGAAACAGCGCAATAGGATCTGGCTCTATACAGGGCTTCTCTCCCTCCTGGGCTTCCCGATTTGCGCCTATCTTTTTGAGACCTACCCCGGCGATGTGGTGCCCATTTACAAACTTTCCCTGCTTCTCACGTGGATCCCCTACTGGTCCATCCTTCTCCTCGTCATTCCCCATCGCCTGCCGGAGCAGATCTTCACCCTGACCCTTGTCGCCTGCTGGCTCTTTATGGGGCATACCATCAGCAGCCTTTTCTGCACATTTTTCGTAGCGGGCTTCGAGAGCCGTGGACTGGCACCGGCGGAAACGTATCTCTGGCTCGGCTCCATTTGGTGCCTACTGCTCCTCATCTCCCTGCCCCTCGCCTTTGTCCTCTTCCGCGGGATTCTCTCGACAGCGGCGCAGAGGCTCTTCCAGACGCCCCTGCGCTGGGGCATCGCCACGATCCCCCTCATCCTGCTCTTTGCCTTCCTCATTCCCCTGGCCAGCAATGAGATCCTTCACTCGATCGCCCAGCGGGTCTCCCGCTTTTTCCTGCCCATCGCCTATTTCTACTACTACCGCTATATCAGCCAGACGACGGCCCTCTACCAGGAAAGCATGGACAATATGCGGCAGGCGCAGCTTCTCACCCGGGAGGCAAATGCCCTCCACGACTATGTCCAGCTCATCAAGAGCAACAACGAAAGATTCCGCATCCTGCGCCACGATATGCGCCACCATATCCGCATGCTCCAGGCTCTCATCGACAGCGACAATACAGAGGACGCCCTAAAGCTCCTGCAGACCCAGGAGGCGGTGCTTCGCACCTCCAGCCTTGAGACCTATAGCGACTATCCTCTCATCAATGCGGTACTCTCCATCTCTGATGCCCAGGCGCGAGAGCAGCATATCGCCTTCCGCCAGCTCGTAAATCTCCCGAAGAATATTCGCACGAGCTGTGAGAGCATCGCCACGCTCCTCTCCAATCTTCTGGAAAACGCCATCAACGCCTCCCTCGCGCAAAGGGAAGGGGAGCGCAGCATCCGGCTCAAGCTCCAGCACAAGCACGATCAGTTTCTCATCGAACTGACGAATCGCTTTGACGGCATGCTCCACCTGGGAGAGGACGGTCTCCCCATGGCCCCTGGTGCCCCCTACCCTGGCATGGGTACCGTATCCCTCCGGGCTTTTTTGAAAAAGTATCAGGGGACCTGCACCTATAGCCAGGAGGAGGGCGAGGTCTGCGTCCTCATCTCCTGGAAGGATCGGGAGCCCGCAAAGACGGCCTGATAAATACAAGGAAAGGAGAGATTCTCTTGGAGGCTTCGGCTCTTCTTCTCGCCGCCATTGTCACATTCGCCAAGATCATCGGAAACTGGTATCTCTGCATCCCCTTTGAAAAGGATCTCACACGCCCCCTTCGCTGGCAGATCCTCCGGGATACCCTGCTCTTTTCCTGTGTATTTTTTCCGCTCTTTCTCTACCTTTTCTCCACCTATCCGGAAGATACGGTCCCCCTCTATAAATCGACCCTCATGCTGGGTTGGCTTCCCTACTGGTACTGTGTCCTTCGTGCCATCCCGGGACGCTTTGTGGAGCATGTCTTTACCCTGAGCTTCATCGCCTGCTGGATGTTCACCCTCAATACAGTGGCAAGCCTCCTGTGCTCTGCTCTCGTCCCGGGCTTCCAGGAGCATACCCTGTCCGATATCGTCCTCTACTGCTGGCTCGGCTCCGTCTGGACGGGGCTTCTCCTCGTGACGATCCCAGCCGCCAGGAGCCTCTTTCGGGGTCTCCTGGATCACGATGTACATGAAATCCTCCAGACGCCGCTCCGCTGGGGCCTTGCCATCATCCCCCTCTTCTTTATCCTTGCCTTTTTCCTGCCCATGATGAGCGAGAATGCCATCTACACACTCCAGGAGCGCATCGCCCGCCTGTCGCTGGCGCTGCTCTTTCTCTTTTATTACCGCTACATCAGTCACACCGCTGCCATCTACAAGGAAAAGCTCACAAATGCCCGACAGGCCCAGCTTCTCTCCCGGGAGGCGGGGGCGCTTCACGACTATGCGAGCCTCATCGAGGAGAGCAATGAGAAGATCCGCATCCTCCACCACGATATGCACCACCATATCAGCATGCTGCGGGCGCTCCTCGAAAGCGGCAACACGGAGGAGGCCAGGAAGCTGCTGCAGACCCAGGAGGACCTTCTCGATACCACGCGGCTCACCACCTATAGCGACTATCCCCTCATCAATGCGGTGCTCTCCATCTACATTGGCCAGGCAAAGGCGAACCACATCGCCTTCTCCCAGGTCCTCAACCTCCCGGAGAACATGAAGACGAACTGCGAGAACATCGCCACACTCCTCGCAAACCTCATGGAAAACGCCATCCACGCTTCCCTGAATCAGCCGAAGGAGGCGAGGCAAATCGAGCTCCAGCTCCAATGCCGCAAGGATAAGTTCGTCCTGATGGTGTCGAATCGCTTCGACGGGGAGCTGAAGCTGGGGGAAGATGGCCTGCCCCTGCCCTCCGGACGACCAGGCCACGGCATCGGCCTCGTATCCCTCCGGGCATTTCTCAGGGACTATCACGCCACCTGCACCTATGAAAAAGAAGATGGCTTCGTGCGAGTCCTCCTCTATTGGAAAGATGGCACGCCAGCCCCATGATCCTCAATAAAAAAAACGGGACGCCTTTGTGCAATGTCATTAAGTTAAGGGGTGAGCGACAAAAATCGCCCACATCCCCTGACCAATGACTGTTAAGTTAAGGACGTCCAACAGAAGAAGACACCAGAAATTTGGTAAATACCCGAAATTCTGGTGCCTTTTTTGTCGTTTGTGGAGAATTTTCGCCCGTATCGCCCACGCCAAACAGCACAGGCTTTTTCGATAAACAAAACCTATGCTACTCGGTATATAAAATTAACAACAGACTTGGGTAGCAATTTCCGCTTGTCCACTCGTCCCTTGCGAACAGGTTCGATATACTTAGCGATTTCCTGAAGAATTGCGGGCGGAGCTTTCTGCTGTTTTCTGTAATAGTTCCGACAAATATATGAGGACACAGCAAAATTAACTTGATACTCGTGTACTCTGGGGATTGCATAGACCACAACGACACAGGCAGTTATTCTCTCACTGAAATTGTACATCACCAGTGAGGCAAATATTTCCTGCACAATAGAATCGTCCTTACGGGCATGAAAATTGACCAGACCAATAGCGTATTTAAGGTCTCGGAATGAAGTTTCTATACCCCAGCGAAGATTGTAGAGTTCCTTAATCTTGCCAGCAGGAAAAGAGTCTCTATCTAATGAGGTTGCGATGGTTTCGTACTTATCATCAGCTATCCTGAGTCTTACGACACGGACGGTCATTTTATGGGGAGACCCGAAATCCCATGATTGTGAGGACTTATACTTCCCGAACTTTGATTTTCCGCTCGCATATTTGGCGGTTCCGTTTCTGTAGGCAGCTTTATCCGCCTTGGTCTGGGTTGTCCTAATCTCCAAGGGAATATCAGTGTCCCATTCTTCCATGGGAAGGTCTTTGACTTCGGAAATCCAGCTTTCCTTGACTCGGATTAGGAAATCAACACCATTTTTGCGTCTGCAATGCTCCATAAGATTTAAGGCAGCATAACCCCTGTCACCAATAAGAATAGCCTTTCCTTTGGGTTGAATATTATTTACTCAAACTTCCCACACCGAAAATCGGTATAGAACCTTGAAAACTGCATATC
>CAMCRT010000117.1 GCA_945877355.1 uncultured Mitsuokella sp.
ACGAGGAGCGCCCCGATGTAGCCATGCTCCTGGGCGAATATGGCAAAGGCGAAGTCCGTGTGGGCCTCCGGCAGATAGTCATACTTGCTGACGCCGTCGCCGAGGCCCATGCCCAGGAAGCCGCCGGAGCCAATGGTGGAAAGGGACTGGACTGTCTGGTAGCCGATCCCCTGGGCATCCGACCAGGGGTCCAGCATGATCTTCACGCGGTCCATACGATAGGACTGCCCGAAGACGAGTGCGATGGGTGCAGCGGCGACAAACGCGCCCAATATCTTCCACGCGAGGGGGCGAAGCCCTGCGACGAAGGCCATGGCCAAGGGGACGGCGACGATGATGGCCATGGTCCCCCCGTCGGGCTCCTGCTCCACGAGGACTGCCATGAGCAAAAGAATGCCGTACTCTATGGAAACGACCGTGGCTTTCCGTCCCTCCCGGAGCCTTGCCGCCAGGGGCGAGGCGCAGAGGATGATGCCCGCGAGCTTCGCAAACTCCGCTGGCTGGAGGCTGAAGCCCCCGAGGGAGATCCAGCGGCGGGCGCCATTGACGACGGTGCCCACCCCCAGCACGAGGGCGAGGAGCAGGACGACGATCCCTGCCAGGCCCCACTTTCCCGCAGGGCTCTGGAGCCGATGGTAGTTCATGCGAGAGAGGGCGAAGCAGGCGATGCAACTAAGAACCAACCAGCAGATATGGCGTATGAGAAAGTAGTAGGGATCGTCAAAGTCCGTCGTTGCCAGCACGTAGCTGGAGCTAAAGACATTGATGGTGCCAAGGACGAGCAGGATGGCCATGATGACGATGATGGGTTCTTCGTCCGTAAGCCATACCTTTTTCCGAATCCGCATGGCATCCCCTCCTTAGAAATGTACGACGCAGCGATTGATTTTCTCGCCCTTTGCGCTGAACTTCCGCTCGTACTCCGTCTCGATATTGTCCGGCATGTCCTCGGCATGAAGGTCGTAGGAGACCTCCGTGACGGGAAGCCCCATCGCCTGGAATTCCTCCAGGGAGAAGTCAAAGAGGGGCCGGTTGTCCGTCTTGAAGTGGAGCTCGCCGCCTGGAGCGAGAAGGCGCCGGTACTTTTCGAGGAAGCCCCGATGGGTCAGGCGCCGCTTGGCATGGCGCTTTTTCGGCCAGGGGTCGCAGAAGTTCACGTAGAAGCGGGCGACCTCCCCCGGGGCAAAGATGTTTTCGATGTGGTTGATATCAAAGACGAGGAGGCGAACGTTTTTGAGCTCCTGCTCCCGGACTTTCTTCGCGGCCTGGTAGAGCACGTCCTGCTGCATCTCGATGCCGATGTAGTTGATCTCCGGGTGGCGGGCGGCCAGCTGGCTGATGAAGTCGCCCTTGCCGGTGCCGAGCTCCACATGGAGGGGGGCACTGCGGCCGAATTCCTCTGCCCAGTGGCCCTGTCTTTCCTCCCCGATGGTCTGGTCGCGGCTCACGACGAAGTCGTCAAAATCATGGATGGCCTCGTCCACCCAGGGCTTTCTACGCAAACGCAAAATACTACCTCAATTCTTTCTTGCAAGTTACTGCCGTTTCGTGTACCCTGCGCGAACCCTTTAAGCGGAGCAAGCGAGGAAAGTGCGCGTTCTGCCCCCCCCGGCCGGAATCCATCGTTCAAGCGAAGCGCGTTTAGGATGTAGGCCGGTATTTAGGCAGATAAGCGCACGGTCGCTTGCGAAGACGGGGTGAGTGCAGGGTACACGAAGCTGCTTGTTTTATCTTTTAACCATTACGGCCTAGGCCGTACTTTTTCAAATAACGATAGAGCGTCACCCGGCTGACGTTCAGGAGGTTGGCCAGGCGGCTGACGTTGCCGCCAGCGGCTTTCCATGCTTTGACAAAGATTTCCTTGTCTTCCTTCCACTTGCTGTCGGGGCGCACGTCCCCCATGAGGAGGATGGCCTCGGGGCCGATGATGCCGCCCTGGGTGTTGAAGAAGGCGTACTCCAGCACGCTCTGGAGCTGCTTGATGTTGCCGGGCCAGTCGTAGGACTGGAGCTTTTCCTCCGCCTCGGGGGTGAGGTTCTTTTTCGCCATCTGGTGCTGGGCGGCGAGCTCGCCAATGATGTGGTTTGCGAGGAGGGGGATATCCTCCCGGCGGCTCCTGAGGGCAGGGATGCGGATGACGCTTTTGGCAAGGAGGGTGTAGAGCTCCTCGGCAAAGAGGCCCCGCTCCACCAGGCGCTTCAGGTCGCTATCGCAGGCGGCGATGATGCGCACGTCGATGTCCCGATCCACCGTATCCCCAAGGCGGCGCACCTTCCCCGCGGAAAGGGCCGTGGCGAGGGCGCGGGCAACGCTTATGGGCATCTTCTCGATCTCATCCAGGAAGAGTGTACCGCCGGAGGCCAGCTCCAGGCGGCCCGGATGGCTGGCATCAAGGCCCCGGACGGTGCCAAAGAGCTCCTGCTCGAGAAGCTCCGAGGCGGAGTCGCCGCAACGCAGGACGATGAGGGGCCCTGCCGCCCGGGTGCTTGCCTGATGGATGCCGTGGGCCATGCGCTGCTTGCCGGTGCCGGACTCCCCCTGCAGAAGTACATGGTTCTTGTTCTTCGCAACGCGCCCTGCCTTGGCGCGGGCAGCGGCAAAGACGGCGCTCTCCCCCACCATGGAGGCGAGGCTGTATTTCGACGTGTAGCCCGCCGCATGGGCAACGAGAGTCCGGAGATCCTCGATGGGCATGGAGACCACGACGACGGACTCCACTTCCTCATCCGCATCCCGTCCCAGGGGGACGACGGTGGTGATGTCCTCGTATGTCTTTTTCTGGGTGATCCAGGTGCATTCCTTGTTGTAGGAGGGCACGCCGTGGAAGCCCTTGTAGATGGGCGTGTGCTGGTAGTTCATCACCACATCGGCCAGGTTCCTCTGGAGGCCGCTCTCGCTCTGGGCGCCGATGCCCGCCAGGCGGGATCGGCCCAGGCGGTTGGCATAAGCCACCTCACCGCCGGGCATCACGTGGTAGACGGCAAACGGCGTGGCATCGAGGATGGCAGCCGCCGCTGCCAGCTGGGCCCGCTCCTCCAGCTGACGCTCCAGCGCCCGCCGCAGCGTCAGCAGAAGTGCCGCCATGGCATCGCAGCTCGCCACATGGTCCCCCTCCTCGTCCACGGAGACAAGGGTGATGATGTAGGCGAGGCTCCCCTGGAGCATGACGGGAGCCGAGCAGGCATCGCCTGTCTGGCATTCCTTGACCCACATCTCGGGGCCGAACATGAGAAAGGGGGCCTGCTCTGCGTAGCAGACGGAGATGGAGGAGGTGCCGACCTCCTCCACGCCAACGCGGCAGCCTTCGATCTCGCCCGGGGTCTTCTGGTAGAAGGGCAGGGAGTAGCTCTTTAGCACCCGGCAGTCCGCATCGATGAGGAGCAGGGAGAGATTATTCTCCTGGAAGAATTCCCGGATCTCCTCGGAGAGGGTGCCCAGGCAGTCGATGGCATCCCGATGCTTTTCCTGCAGCGCAGCAAACTCCTCCCGAGGCAGCCTGTTCGACGTGTCCATGGTCTCCCGGCCGATGCCGAGGCGACGGCTGATCTCCCAGGACTTCGCCACCCAGGGATGGACATTCGGGTCAAGCCGGCCCCCCTGGGTGTACTGGGTATAGTATTGTATAAGCTTCTCTCTACTGCGATGCTCTCTGAGCATGAACCTGCCTCCCCTAAACGCTATTTTCTTTGTCCTCTGTATCCCGCTTGACAAAACGGTCACAAAATAGCGCATACCTGCCTTATATTGTAACAAGCATTTCACTTCCCTGCAATTCTTTTTTCTCTCGGAGGTATATTATGCAGGCAGTATGTTCGTGTACCCTGCGCGAACCCTTTAAGCGGAGCAAGCGAGGAAAGTGCGCGTTCT
>CAMCRT010000118.1 GCA_945877355.1 uncultured Mitsuokella sp.
GAGATATGCAGTTTTCAAAGAACTTTGGGTATTTTGCATGTGGGAAGTTTGAGTATTTTACACTAAGCAAGCGTCCTCCAACTCACAGGAGTCCGCTTGCGTTCTTTTGCCCTTGGAATTCATTCCTCCTAAATCCTTTTTACGACAGTGTGAAGTGGACATTCGTCGTCACGGTAATCGTTTGATTTGTGGCATTCGGATAGTGGCCGACTGAGCGGACGGCTGCGACAGCGGCCTTGTCCAGGACACTGTAGCCTGAGGAGCTTGCCACAGAAACGTCCTGAATGGAGCCAGAGGCCGTCAGGGTACACTGCACTGTCACGACCCCCTCGATATTCCGCTGGATAGCCATATAGGGATATTCCTTGTTCGCATTTACAGCCGCCCAGAATCCGTCCCGATCAAAGGGGCCAGACCCGTTGCCTTCCCCTGGCCCACTTCCTGCGCCGGAGCCGCCGCCGGCTTCTGCACCGCTTCCTGTACCTGCATTGCCTGTGCTTCCCGCGCCAGAGACGCCTCCTCCGCTGCCAGCAGCCTCTGCGCCACCACTAGCACTACCTGCTGTGCCTCCCGCCTGGACAGCTGCTCCATCTCCCGCATCTGAGGGGGTGATGGCTGCTGGCGCGGGCGTATTGGCCGCGACTGCGGGGGCATTCGTCACGACAGGTGTCGCGCTCTGGATACGGGACTCTGCCGCCTCCACCTGCTTTACACGCTCTGCCATATCGGAGGCCTTCAGGGGCTCCGGAAAGAGCTTTTCCACGGCTTTTGCCCCACCACCGCCTGTGCTGCTGGATTCTGGGGAGAGGACGGAGGTCTCCAAATCCACCTCATAGGTCTCCTGGGCATTTTCCACCGTCACCATGTGGAGGCAGAGGACAAGGGCCACGAGAATCACGCCATGAAAGGCGAAAGAGCCCCCGTAGGCCTTCCACCAGGATAGCTTTTCTTCCATCGTCATTCCTTCTGTGCTGCACCAATGGAGAGCTTCTTCACTCCATTCTTCTTAAGGGTATCCATGACGGCGACCACCTGCCCATGGGCTGTGCGGGTATCCGCCTGGAGCACCACCGTCTCCGCGGGATTCTTCGCCATGCGTCCGCCGATCTCATCCGATAGCTCCGTGATGCTCACCGGCCTGTTGTCCACGGCGATATGGCCCTGTCCATCCACTGCCACGATGATGGGCAGGGACTTTGTCTGCTTTGCGCTGGCCGCTTGGGGAAGCTGCACATCGAGGGCCCGCTGGGTCACGGTCTGGAGGCTGTTCATCATGAAGAATACCAACAGGAAGAATATGATGTCGATCATGGGGATGATCATGAACATCGGCTTCCGCCGCATCCGAAACTTGCTGAAATTCATGCTTCTGCCCAGCTTTCTTTTTTCGCGTGGAGGACCTGCGCACAGAGCTTCTCCGAATCCGATACAAGAGTATCCAGCTGATGGCTGAAGTAAGTATAAAAGCAGAAGGCGATGATGGCGACACAGAGCCCTGTGGCCGTCGCCACAAGAGCCTCGCCCACGCCGCCCGTGATGCCGGCAGATCCCGCCCCATCATCGAGCACCCGAAAGGTCTGGATCATGCCGGTGACTGTGCCAAGCAGCCCCAGAAGTGGCGAGATCGTCACGATGGCACTCAGGTAGTCAAGATAGCGCTGAAAGCGGATGGCCTCCATGGTCATGGAGTCGGTGAAGGCCCCCTTCATATCCGCCTCGCTCCTATCATTTTCCATGCCGCTCATGAGGATGCGGGATAATGCCGATGGGAAATCCTTGCAGAGCTTCCCCATCGCCTCCCAATCCTGCTGCATGGCTGCGTGATAGACGCCGTGGAGTATGGTCTTCGAGTAGCGCCGATTATTGCGGAAATAATAGAACCGCTCGATACCAATGGCCACGGTCAAAAGCGACAGGACGAGAAGCGGATACATGACGAGGCCGCCACTTTGAAAGAGATGAAGTACGGATTCCATAAATTCCTCCTAAAGCAATGAATAAATGAATCATTCTTAATAATTTAGTGATATTCATTATCAATATTTTCTTTTATCATAGTACAGAAGAGAATTTATGTCAATAAAAGCAAAGTTAAAACGAATATCTATTGTTTACGTTCAGGTATGAAATTCCATAGCTAAAATACATCATAAAAAAGAGCCGCTTTCGCAGCTCTAATTTTCTTATTTTGTTGCAGCCCGCTTTTGCTTCATATAGTCTTCCAGGTCGAAATGCTCGCTGCGGATGATATCCGACTCGAACATGCGGTTCCAGGGGAAGGTCACAGTGAGATCCTCCAGCTCCGGCAGAGGCGGGAGGTTGGCCTCCACGAATTGCTGGAGCATTCGGGTGGAGCGCACAGAGACCGCATCCTTTTTCGACCCCAGAAGACCGTAGACACCGTCGCCCCGCAGCCAGGTGAGCTGGCGGGCCACCGTATTGCGGACATTTGCCTGATAGGCCCAGTCATCGAGATAGCGGGTGACGAGCAGAGAGTCGATGGCATCGTTCGTCATGCGATTTGTGAGCATGCCCTCCCCCAGCACGAAGCCCGTGCTGTTTGTGGCCGTGTTCCAGCCCGCATAGGCCCGCAGCTTGAAGAGGAGCGCCCGGTTCTTCAGCTCTCCCATAAGGGCATTGTCCGAGCCATTGGCGAAGGCGATGTCGGCGATGGCTACGGGATAGCCCTTTGCCACATAGTCCGAAACGATGTCGACAAAATACTTCGTGCCCTCCCGGGCCTTTCCATCGTTCTGGAGCATATTCGCCTCATAGGTCTTGCCATTCGGGTTCGTGTTGACCGTCAGCACGAGATCTGCCTTCTCTGGGGAGCGCACCTGCATGGCTCCCGTGGCGAGAATCGCCTTGGCGATGGAGTCGCCTATCTTTTCGTCCGAATAGGAAGGAACCGTGAACTCGCCCCGTCCCCAGTTGTAGCGCACGTAGATAAAGGGCACTTCCCTGCGCATGTCATTGATGGCCCGGGCCAGCATGAGCATGCCCATCTCGTCGATACCCGCGATGGACTGGAAGCGAGTGCCGCCCAGGTCCTTGCCGTCCTCGAGAAGGTGGCGGGTCTCATAGTGGGTCTGGGAGTAGGGCGCATTGTCATCCCGGCCCAGCACGAAGTAGTTGAATACCCCCTTGCGGGTGAGGCCGATCATTTCCTTGTTGGCCTCAAAGTTCTTCGTGCGGCGCCCCATCCAGTCGGCCAGGGATTTTTCGGGGATAAGCTTCTCCAGGAAGGCGTATTCCTTCTTTTCCCGAGCACTGAGGCCCTCCACCTCCTGCTTATCCTTGAGCTCCGTATAGCGGAAGATATCGGCGCCGTAGTTGCGATAGTAGCCCGGCTCCTCGTGGCCCGAGGCCTCGCCCGTGCGGGGTGTGCGCATGACGGAGCCGAATACGTAGAGGTTCAGCTTCGGGTGAGCCTTGCGGAACTCCTGGAACTTCTCCACCCGGGAGAGCACCACGGACTTTTCCTCCGTATGCTTGCGGGAGCCCACGAGGCTGCCGTAGAGCATGGAGTCCGCCGCGATGACAGCGGCATCTGCGTTCTGGGCATTCGTCTCCAGCCAGCTCCAGAGCGCATCGGGATGGCCTAGGTCATCCCGATTGCCGAGAATTTCATCGCCGGGGACGATGACATCATAGCCCGCCTTCTTCGCCACATCCGCCGTCTGCTTGTCGGAAA
>CAMCRT010000119.1 GCA_945877355.1 uncultured Mitsuokella sp.
CGGAAAAGCCCGGCGAGGTGCTGGAAAAGAGCATCGGCTGGGGCAGGCTCGGGGATGTGCACATCATCAACATGAGCGAGCCCCACGTGCTCCGGGCGGAAAATCCCATGGAGCCGGTGGCCCTCATGGCCATTGCGGCGGACGAGTCCGAGGCGGAGGTTCTGGAGGCCCGGGGCGTCCGAGTGGTCCTCATGGGGAGCGAAGGAGACTGCCCCGCTGTGGCGGAGATTGTGGAGGCCGTCCACTCGGATGTGGCGGAGGCCTACGTCCTCGTGGTGTGGAGCCCCGAGTTCCGCCTAGTGGCAGAGCAGGCGAAGCGGCTTCTGGGGGAGCGGCTCGCGGTCGTCCTCTGCCCGGATAAGGAAGGGCAGGGAAAGGCCATCGGCGCCTTCCAGGCCGGAAAGACGGCAGAGGAAAATGCGGCGGCCATGCGCTCTGCCCTCGGGTAAGAGGATTGTTTTACGTAACCTTCGCTATTCGCACGACCGATGGAAGGAGCAGGAGCTATGAGCGAAAAAAAGGCCTGGTGGAAGGAAGCCGTCATTTATCAGATTTACCCCCGGAGCTTCCAGGATACGAATGGGGACGGCATCGGCGATCTCAAGGGCATCACAAGCCGCATGGACTATCTCGCAAAGCTCGGGGTGGACGTGATCTGGCTCTCCCCCATATACGCCTCGCCCAATGACGACAATGGCTATGATATCGCCGACTATCGCGCCATCATGAAGGACTTCGGCACCATGGCGGACTTCGACGAGATGCTCGCCGCCGCCCATGACCATGGCATCAAGCTCGTCATGGATCTCGTGGTGAACCACACCTCCGACGAGCACCCCTGGTTCGTGGAGAGCCGCAGCAGCAAGTCAAGCCCCAAGCGGGACTACTACATCTGGCGGCCGGCAAAAGACGGGAATCCTCCCAACAACTGGGAGTCCTTCTTCTCCGGCTCCGCCTGGCAGCTCGACGAGAAGACGGGGGAGTACTACCTCCACCTTTTCTCCAAGAAGCAGCCGGATCTCAACTGGGAGAATGAAAAGGTCCGGGACGAGGTCTACGACCTCATGACCTTCTGGTGCGACAAGGGCATCGACGGCTTCCGCATGGACGTTATCAGCATGATCTCGAAGGTGCCGGGCCTGCCGGACGGCCCCGTGAAGACGGATGGCTACGGGGATCCCATGCCCTACGTCTGCAACGGGCCCCGGGTCCACGAGTTCCTCCAGGAGATGAACCGCCGCGTCCTCGCCAAATATGATCTCCTAACCGTGGGCGAGACGGCGGGCGTCACCATCGACGAGGCAAAAAAATACGCCCGCTCCGACGGCAAGGAGCTGGGCATGGTCTTCCAGTTCGAGCACGTGGGAACGGACGGCAAAGAGAGCAAGCTCGGCAAGTGGACGAGCGGCAAGCCGGATCTCCCCTTCCTTCGGAGCATCCTCAACAAGTGGCAGCAGGAGCTCGCGGGCGTCGCCTGGAACTCCCTCTACCTTGAGAACCACGACCAGCCCCGGTCCGTCTCCCGCTTCGGCGACGACCGGCCAGAGTGGCGCGTCCTCTCGGCGAAGATGCTCGCCACCATGCTCCACTTCCAGCAGGGAACCCCCTACATCTACCAGGGGGAGGAGCTGGGCATGACGAACAGCCACTTCGCCGCCATCACGGACTGCCAGGATCTGGAGGAGATCAACGCCTATCGCCAGTATGTTGAGGAGCAGCATTTGCTGACGGCGGAGGAGATGCTCGCCGCCATCGACCGGGTGGGCCGGGACAATGCCCGCACCCCCATGCAGTGGAGTGGGTCGGAAAACGCTGGCTTCACCAAAGGCAAGCCCTGGCTGGCACTGAACCCTAACTACAGGGAAATCAATGCGGAGGCAGCTCTGAAGGATCCCGACTCGGTCTTTTACTACTACCAGAAAATCCTGAAGCTCCGGAAGAAGCACCCCATCATCGTCTACGGCGACTTCGAGCCGCTCTTGGAGTCGGACGCGAATGTCTATGCCTATGCCCGTAATTATGAGGGGCAGCGCCTCACCATCGCCTGCAACTGGCGGGATCAGGAGGTGCCCTGCACCCTCTTTGACGGGACAAGGGGCGAGACGATTCTTAGCAACTACCCGGCCCATAAAGAGGGCGTCCTCCAGCCCTACGAGGCCCGGGTGGTCCTGGAGGGCTGAGCATGGAGCTTCTCGACCCGGGGACGCTGGCGTTCCTCGTATTTTTCGGCTTTATGGCCGCTTTCATCGACTCGGTGGTCGGGGGCGGGGGGCTTATCTCCGTGCCGGCCCTTATGTGGACGGGGCTGCCGCCCGTCGTTGTGCTGGGCACGAACAAGGTGGCGGCCGTCATGGGGGCCCTCACGAGCTTCGTGACCTTCGCAAAGAGCGGGCAGGTGAATGGCTGGCTCATCCGCCGGCTATTTCCCCTGTCGCTTCTGGGCTCCGCCACGGGCGTCTACCTCGTGCGGCAGATGCCCTCGGACTTCCTGCGGCCCCTGGTGACGGTGCTCCTGGTCTTCGTCCTCATCTACAGCGTCCTGAAGCGGGACTGGGGGCGGGACGCGGTATACCAGGGCATGAGCACCAGGCGCCTCCTGCTCTCGGTGCTCGTGGCGTTCCTCCTCGGCCTCTATGACGGGTTCTTCGGCCCCGGCACGGGCTCCTTCCTGCTCTTTGTCTTCCTTCTCGTGGGCTTTGACTTCCTCGGGGCGGCGGCGAACGCCCGGGCGCTGAACTTTGCCAGCAATATCGCGGCGGCGGTGCTTTTTTCCTATGTGGGGGACGTGAATTTTTCCTACGCCATCCCCATGGGGCTCTCCATGATTGCGGGGGCCTGGGCAGGGGCTCACATGGCCCTGAAGAAGGGCGTCTCCTACGTCAGGCCCCTCTTTATCCTTATGACCACCGTGCTCATCGGCAAGCAGATCTATGAGCTTTTCCTGCGCTGAGCCTCTCAAAAATTTCCAAGAAATACGTTTTTCCATATTGAAAACGGGTGCGTTTTTCGCTATAATAAAGTTGAACCGAAATGGGGAAGAGAAAGTAATATTAGGACTTTTGACCCCTTGCTAGGGATAGCGTTTGGAAAGTGAGGGAACAGATATGGCAATCAATGTATCCGACATCGTCGGCAAGGGTCAGATTCAGACGTTCCAGCAGATGAATCTGAACACCACAAAGACGGGCATGCGCAAAGCTGAGCAGATTAACAACAGCCTCGGCAACAGCATGCATCAATCCTACTTTGGCAACGGCACCACCATCGGCAAGGGCCCCTTCGCCCAGATGAACAAGACCGTTGTCAGCATCGGCGAGCGCTCGACGAAGCAGATTTCCGAGAGCACGAAGCAGATTTACCAGGCTTCGAACTTCGGCAACAACACGAAGGTCGGCACGAGCCCCTTCCAGAAGATGAACCGCGAAGTGACGGATGTGGGTCAGCAGAAGACCTCC
>CAMCRT010000120.1 GCA_945877355.1 uncultured Mitsuokella sp.
GTCCACCAGGATATAGTGATCCATCGGCACTCCCAGGAGAGACTCCACGCTCTTTTGGGAAAGAGCATGGCCCCCATAGGCATAGGCATGGTTGATCTTGTCGTAGCCATGGCCCTCGATGGGGACGCGGGTGTCCCGAGGGATGGAGAGCAGTGCCGCCTTTTCCGCAGACTTGTCAATGGAGGCCACCATGAGGGTGTCGCTGCGCCCCACATCGTCCGCCCGCCGGTCCACACCGAGCACCATGATATAGGTCACCCCATCCTCCTTCGCTGCACTTTTCGCCGAAAAGGGGCTGTGATGGGCAGCAAATACCCCTAGAGCGCAGACGAACAGCACCAGGAGGGCAATGCCTGCAATCTTGACCCGCCGATAGCTTCTCCGCGCCCTACGCCTTCCGCGCATATACATTCTCCTTCATCTGATATACAAGACTTCCTTTCAGCCTTTTTTCATGGGAATATCGTATTTTTTACCTAAGAATTCCGTACGGAAATCGACTATCCCCCGTGCCGTTTTTGACCAGGAGGTAATCATGATTCCGCCCTTTGTATGGCTTGTAGCCGCCGTTATCGTCACAGCGTTTTTCTTCTATCTCGAATCGCGTGACGCAGAAGAATGAGACGCGCCGCCCTGCAATGGGCGGTTTTTCTATTCGCTCTTCTTTTCCGGTGCGTCCTTGCCCCTCTCCGTCTCCTCTGTGGCGGCCGAGCGAAAAGCGCGGAGACTTTCCCCCAGGGATTTCCCGACCCCCGCAAGCTTTCCCGGGCCAAAGACGAGAAGACCGATGGCGAGAATCAAGAGGAGCTTCGGGACTGTAAGACCAAGAAACATGGTGGCACTTCCTTCCGTGCGATAAATACAACATGCTAAGTATATCATGCAAAAACGGAACTTGCATACTTTTTTTGACAAAAAATAAAGGAATGGTGTATTTTCTTCCATTCCTGACCGATAAGATTGGAGACAAAAGCTTGAACAAGAGAAATACCATAGTACGAAATGCCTACGCTCTCGTGGGACGTCTCGCCTCCCACTACGACGGCATGATGCAAAACGAAAGCCTCTTGGGCCGCTTCGCCATCCGCTTCCTATGGCAGCTGGACGGAGAAAAATACGAAGCTTTTCTGCGCCAGGCTTTCCAGGGCCTCCCAAAGGACTTCACCGGCGACCTGCTGGAAATTCCCGTGGGTACGGGGACGCTCTCCCTTCCCTACTATAAGAACATGAAGGCATCCTCTATCACCTGCATGGACTACTCCGAGGAAATGCTGGCGCGGGCAAGGGAGTACGGCAAGGAACTGGGGCTCGGGAAAATCCGCTTCCAGCAGGGCGATGTCGCCGCCCTGCCCTTCGAGCAGGATAGCTTCGACTGCGTCCTCTCCATCGACGGCCTCCACGCCTTCCCTCAAAAGGATGCCTCCCTAAGAGAAATCCATAGGGTGCTGCGAAAGGGTGGCACCTTCACCGGCTGCTGCTACGTAAAGGGCGAGAATGCCATCACGGATCTCTTCGTCAACTATTTCTGCGCCACCTGCGGCTTCTTCACTCCTCCCTTTGATACGGCGGGCTCGCTGGAAGAGAAGCTGAAAAGACTATATAGCGAGACCACCGTAACGACCGTGGGCTCCTTCGCAGGCTTCCTTTGCAAAAAATGAGCCCGTCCAGCAACTGGACGAGCCTCTGAAATCGAATTGGTCTTGGCGTAAACGAATTCCCTTTTTTCTTCACGTGAGAATAAGCTCCAACATCCTTGCGAGTTTTTCACCGTAGGGCACAAGCAATACCACGATTCCAAAATAAAGCAGCAGGGAGCCCAAACATATAGTAACCCATTTCCGAACCTCCCGCCAGCGAATTAGATGATACAGTACTATCGGAATGCTATAGGCAAAACTACACAAGCATGTCCCGCCTACTCCTGCAACGCAGATTCCAATCGCACCCTTCAAAAGATAAATCGTCCCCATATCCTGCTTTAGTCCCATTAGAAACACATAGGTTGCCAAGACAATCCAAGAAATAACGAATGGAACGATGGACCAAACAAGGAAATGCACATAACTTTTCCCACGTACCATCTGAATATATGTGGCCAAAAGACACGGGATATCAATTGAAGTAAAAATCAAGTAAATATTGTAGTTTGCTAATGTTCCCATTACCACGGTTACTGCATTCATATTCATCACCCTATTTACCGTTAACATGCATCATTTCGCGCTCGGAGCTATTATCAAATGATTTTCCGTCTGAAATCCTGCTGACTTATCCATCGACGAGATCGGCGCGTAAAATTCGAGCGATGCTTCCTCAAGCCGAGCGATACCAGACTCAAGCTGATTCTCCGGAATGTCTGCGGCAGAGAGTCCTTCTGCCGCATTCCATAGCTCCTTCCGATTCATCCGCGTCCCATCGGCAAAGATAATGCTGTCCAATTTATCCATATCGCTGCGGAACCAGTCTGGCAAAGAAATGCTTGCGCCTGTTTCCTTATTCGTAATCGTAAGCATTTCCTTCTCATGGTGAAAGTCCAATGTCTCCCTATGGATTCCTTCACCAGCCAGTAAAAACGCTTGTCCTCGTATATCTTGCTGCGCTATAGCGCGTTCACGATTGCTCACAAGATGGACGGTGTCCTTGCCATCTTTTTTCCCCCAGAATATCGTCACATTTCCTTGGCCGGCATGCTCTCCCCAGCGATGGGGATCATCTCCCCGATTTCCGTATAGCTTATCATTTCCGGCACCACCGACGAGCACGGTATCCTCTCCATGGGCATATAGGCTGTCGTCTCCATCTTTTCCAAGGAGGATAGCATTGCCACCTTCGTTTGCCCGCTCATCTCTACGTTTCGTGCCGTTGAGTATACGCCGATCCGCCTGCAAAAAAGCAATGGCATACGCATCGTTCTCCTGTGCAAAATGCGACACCACGTTTTGATAGTCCTCAAATCCACTCCAGCCCAGGACAGCCGCTGCCTTTGCAAAATCCGACAGAATACGCGCCCCCCTGGAAGGAGCTTTGGCGATTGCTGTCTCAAGCGCCTCTGTTGCAGCGGAAAAATCAGCACGAAGCGTAACATTCTCCTCATCGAAATATGGCTTGATTTTTTCAACGAAAGGCTTGGCTGAACCGTACACCGCCAGCCACCCCTCATAGTGTTGCTTTACATCACCGTAAAGCGCAGTATAGATAGATCCATTCCAATTATTGGGATTTGACCCATTCTTGTAGGAGTCGCCATAGTATGCCTCCAAAACCTTCAGCTTTCGCCCGTCAATAGCAATACCTCTCGCATCTGCA
>CAMCRT010000121.1 GCA_945877355.1 uncultured Mitsuokella sp.
CACATACACGCCGAAAGTACTTGTCTGGAGACGGACTGGGAGGATAGGTAGTCGCTGGTTAAGCAAGGCCTCGCGAAAGCGAGGCTTTTTTCGTGTTGGAGCACGTCCGCCAGCGCGCGTGGCATCTTTCTCGCAGACTCCCCCCGCCCCTCACGGGGCACCCCCCTCGAGCGGGGGGCGAGGCTTATCTCAGCAGGTCGCAATGGGATGGAACAGTTTGCTGCTCAGACAAGCGGACGTAGGAAGCTGCATGACGAAACAATCCATTGCGAGCGATTGAGTCTTGCTTGCCTCCCTCTCGAGGGAGGTGGCACGCCGAAGGCGTGACGGAGGGAGTCTTGATGCTGGCATTCCCTCCTACAGAAAAGCGGCTACATCTTGTGGATGTGGCCGCTTTTTTGTGGGATTCTATGGAGTTATCCACAGAATCCACAGCTATATCTGGGGATATTGTGGATAACTTTTGCGTTGTTCCTTGTTAAACAGGTCTATTCCTTCAGCTGTTTTCCAGCCCCGGGGCCGTCGTTTGCGATGGATACCTTTGTCTCGGCGAAGGTCTTCATCTCGTTCAGCATGTAGAGGGAGGCGTAGACGATCCGGAGGCCCAGCATGGCGGTGATGCCGCCGGGGACCTGAATCCCTGCTGTGATGAGGTTTGGCTGGATATAGAGGAGATAGGGCCGCAGGTTCGGGCAGAGCTCCTGGGTGTAGCGGGCGATGATGGCCGCGGCCTCGTCGTCCAGCAGCACCAGGGTGCAGTTGTGGCCGGCGGCGATCATGGATCCCATGCAGGCGGAGATGTGGGGATGGTACTTCGCCGGCACGTGGGCGAGGAATTCGTCTGGCTTGTAGCGGAGGCACCCCTTTTCCGTCAGGAGCGTCTCCCGAAGGACTGTCCCTAGCACCTCTCCAAAGGAAAGGGCTAGGATGGGATAGCCCATGGAGATTTCCTCGGCGATGTCCCGGCCGAAGTTAAAGGCGGCGGAGGCGCTCTTGCCGTTCCTCAGGCGGGCAAGGCAGGGCTTTGCGCCAGCGAGCTCCGTGAAGCTCTGGGTGAGCCCCTCCTGCAGGGGCGACAGCTTCTTGTCCGTAAAGACGAGGAGTGCGGCCCGCTGCTCTGTGATGGGGCGCTCGTCCCCCAGGATGCCCGCCGTCTCCGCGGCGATTTCCTCCAGGGCTCCCAGACTGTAGATGGGCTTGGCCAGATTGTCGAGGCGCTTCTGGCAGGCCTCCAGGGCCTCCTGATCCAGGCCCTGCATGGTCCGGAGGTAGAAGTCGAAGGTCTTGTCCGTAATCTTCGGATCCTCCGGCGGCATGTCCTTCAGGACGAACTGGGGCATGGTGGCGGCGCCGGGCACCGCGTCTAGGACCTCCCAGGCGGCCAGCATGTGGTGGAGGAATACGGCGGCGATGGAGGAGCCGATGGCCTCCCCCAGGCGGAGATCCAGCCGCAGGAAGGGGGTGAGTCCGAGCCTTTTCAGGGCGTGGCCATGGGATTTTTCCCCGCCCAGATGGGAGGGGAGCAGATAGTCCCTTGCCGCCGGGCAAAGCGTCACGGCGATGAGGGCTGCGGCGCTGGCATTGGCCCCGTCGAGGATGGTGGGGCAGCCCTTTGCCGCCGCTCCCAGGATGAGGCCGGCGATGCAGCCGAACTCGTAGCCCCCCACCTTTGCTAGCACATCGAGGCCGTCGGTGGCATCGGGGGCGTTGACCGCGAGGGCCCGGCGCACCACCTCCACCTTTCGGGCCAGGCGCTCGTCGGAGATATTCGTGCCCCGGCCCGTGGCCTCCTCGGGGGTCAGGTGGCAGATGGCCGCGGCGATGGCGGCGCTGGCCGTCGTGTTGGAGATGCCCATTTCCCCGGGGAGGATGCAGCCGGCTCCCCCCTCGATGAGCTCTGTGGCAAGCTCGATGCCCACCGCGAGGGACTTTTCCGCCTGCTCCCGGCTCATGGCAGGGCCTTTCGCCATGTTATTTGTACCATTTGCGATGCGGTGGGAAAGCAGCCCCGGGATATCGCCAGGGTCCGTCAGGGTGCCCATGTCCACCACGTGGAGGTCTGCCCCAAGGTACGCGGCGAAGGCATTGGCCGCCCCGCCCCGGCTGATGAGGTAGTTCTTCATCATCTCCACGGTGGTCTCCGGCGGGTAGGCGCTGACGGCCTCCTCGCTGACCCCGTGGTCGGCACAGGCGATGACATTCACGCACTTCGGCATGACGGGATGGAGCTCCCTCTTCATGGCGAGGAACCGCAGGAGGAGCTCCCGGAGATTGCCAAAGGCGTTTTCTCCGCCCGGAAGGCTTTCTGTGCGCTCCGCAAAGCGGGCGGCGGCAGCCTCCCGGAAGGCCGTGTCTGCCGGGTGAATGTGGGCGATGGTTTCCGAAAGAAGGCTCATTGTGCTTTTTCCTCCTGCTGTACGCGCTTCAGGGACAGGCCAATGCGGCCCCGCTCCTCGTCCACGCTGATGACCATGACCCGCAGCGTCTCGCCGATGGAGACCACGTCCATGGGGTGCTTCACCCGGCGGGGAGCCAGCTCCGAGATGTGGATGAGGCCGTCGTCGTGGAGGCCGATGTCCACGAAGGCACCGAAGTCGGTGATGTTGCGCACCGTCCCCCGGAGGATGGTGCCGAGCTTGATGTCGCTGAGCTTCACGGGGGCCTGGCGCGTCAGGGGCGCCGGCAGGCTCTCCCGGGGGTCCCGGCCCGGTGCCACCAGGGCATCCAGGATATCGTGGATCGTTTCGAGGCCCGCGTCGAGCTTTTTGGCGAGCTCCGCTTCCTTTTCCCTCGTATAGAGGCGGCGCTTGATGGCGAGGGCCTCCAGGGCCTTCTTGTCCCGGAGGTCAGCGAGGGTAAAGCCCAGGACCTCCAGGATGCGCTCCGCCAGCTCATAGGACTCCGGGTGGACGGAGGTGCTGTCGAGGGGCGACTTCCCATCGCGAATCCTGAGGAACCCGGCGCATTGGGTAAAGGCGGCATTCCCGAGGCGGGGCACCTTCAGCAGGCGGCGCCGGTCGGGGAAAGGGCCGTTTTCCGTCCGGTAGGCCACGATATTGGCCGCCGTGGTCTTCGTGAGGCCCGCGATATGGGTGAGAAGCGCCGGGGACGCGGTGTTGAGATCCACGCCCACGTGGTTCACGGCGCTCTCGATGGTGGCGGCGAGGGTGTCCTTCAGGGCCTTCTGGTTCACATCGTGCTGGTACTGGCCGATGCCGATGGCCTGGGGGTCGATTTTCACCAGCTCCGCCATGGGGTCCTGGAC
>CAMCRT010000122.1 GCA_945877355.1 uncultured Mitsuokella sp.
TGAGCACCTCATCTACCGCATCAAGGGCGACGAAAGCATGCGGGAAAAGTGCCGGAAGAAGGGGCTGCCGGAGACGACGGAGAGCGCCCTCACGGCTATCCGGGACGCCATCGGCCTCCGGGGCGTCTGCCGCTTCATCGACGATGTCTACCTCGTGGCGGACGCCCTCAAGAGCCTCCCCGGCGTCACCGTCGTGGAGGAAAAGGACTACATCCGCGCCGTGAAGCCCAATGGCTACCGGAGCTACCACCTCATCCTCTCCGTGGAGGCGCCATACAAGGACGTGCGCGGGGACAGGCCTGGCCACTTCTTTGCGGAGGTGCAGCTCCGGACCATTGCCATGGACTCCTGGGCGGCTCTCGAGCACGAGATGATGTACAAGCACGACGCGCCAAATAGGAAGCTGCTCGAGGCAGAGCTCAAGCGCTGCGCCGACGAGCTGGCCTCCTGCGACGTGTCCATGCAGACCATACGCAATATGATTCGCGGGAAAGAGGACAAGTGATATGAGGATACTTCTGGCGGAGGACGAAAAGGCCATGGCGATGGCCGTCGTGGCCGTGCTGAAGCACGAAGGCTACGAGGTGGACGCGGTGGCGGACGGCAAGGCGGCGACGGAGCAGGCGGCGGCCCATGCCTACGACGCCATGGTCTTTGACATCATGATGCCCCTCATGGACGGGGTGACGGCCCTGACAAAGATCCGGGAGGCGGGCAACCGCACGCCGGTGATACTCCTGACGGCAAAGGCGGAGGTGGACGACCGCATCGAGGGGCTCGACGCCGGGGCGGACGACTACCTGGCGAAGCCCTTTGCCATGGGGGAGCTCCTGGCCCGCCTTCGCTCCCTCATCCGTCGGAACCAGACGGATAGCGCGAATCTCACCCTTGGCGCTGTGACCCTCGACGTGGAGCAGCAGGAGCTCAGTGCCAAGAGCTCCATACGCCTCGCCAGCAAGGAGACCCAGCTCCTGCAGCTCCTCATGGCAAATGCAGGGAAGCCCTTCACGACGGAGGCCCTCGCCGACCGGGTATGGCACGGGGAGGAGGCGGACGCTAGCGTGGTGTATCTCTACATCTCCTACCTCCGGGAAAAGCTCGCCGCCGTGGGCGGGGATCTCGCCATCACGGGTGAGCAGGGGGGCAGCTTCCAGCTGGCGGTGGCCCCATGAAGGAGCAGGCAAGGCGCCTCCGGCGGCGCTTCCTCGCCCTCGGCACCGGCGCCGTCATCCTCATCGTGGTGGTGGTCCTGGGGGCGCTGAACCTCGCCAGCTTCTACGGGGAGGCCCGCAATATCGAGTCGGTGCTCCTCTACATCGCCCGCAACCATGGGGCGATCCCCGTGCGCCGGGCGGCGGAGAGCGCCGACTTTGACTACACGCCGGAGTTCACCTACCAGACCCGGTATTTTTATGCGCTCTTTCGCACCGACGGCACGGTGGAGAGCATCGACATCTCCCACATCTCCGCCGTCCGCCACGAGGAGGCCATCGAGCGGGCGCAAAATATCCTCGCCAGCGGCAATGCCCGGGGCATCTACGTGGTGCCGGAGGAGGGCAGCGCCTACTACGCCTACCTCATCGCTCCGGGGGAGAACGGCGAGCAGGCCGTCATCGTCATGGACGCCACCCGGGAGATGCTGATGACCTGGAAGATCTTCCGCTTCTCCATCGTCGTGGGGCTTATCTGCATCCTGCTCTACGTGGTTCTCGTGGCCTATTTCTCCCGCCGGCTGACGGAGCCCTTTATCCGAAATCTCGAGAGCCAGCGGCGCTTCATCACGAATGCCGGTCACGAGCTCCGGACCCCCATCGCCATCATCTCCGCCAACACGGAGGTCATCGAGATGACCGGGGGCAAGAGCGAGTGGACCGGGACCATCCTGAAGCAGGTCAAGCGCCTGAACGGCCTCGTCACGAGCCTCGTCCAGCTCGCAAAGCTCCAGGAAAACGTGGCGGGCGCCTTTGAGAAGAAAGACGTGGATTTCTCGGAGACCGTCCGGGAGGTGGCCCATTCCTTCACGGAGCCCCTGAAGGAGCAGGGAAAGGCACTCGCCCTCCAGGTGGCAGAGGATGTGCACATCGAGGGGGACTCCCGGATGCTCTATACCCTCGCCAATGTCTTCGTGGACAATGCGGTGAAATACTGCGACGAGGGCGGCACCGTGCAGGTGTCCCTGACGCGGGAAAAGAAAAGCAGCGTCACCCTCGCCGTCACGAACCCCTACCGGGACGGGGCAGGAAGGGACTACACGAAATTCTTCGAGCGATTCTACCGGGCGGACGAGTCCCACAGCAGCGGCAAGTCCGGCTACGGCATCGGCCTCACCATTGCGTCCGAGATCGTCCGCTACCAGAAGGGGGAGATCGGCGTGCGCTATGAGGGTGGCAATATCACCTTCTACGCTACGCTGCGCACCCTGGCGGGGGGCTAGGCTGTACTTTCGTCCGCGCCTTGTACTTTTCTTTATAGGCGAAACCCGTTATAATGAGAGAAAAGAATTCTTTTACGCGAAAAGGAGCAGAGGAAAATGGCAATCGAAGCAAGTGCATTTCAGGATATCATCGACGCCTTCACCGTGGATGCGGAGCATCTCCACATCGTCGCGGCGGACTTCCGCTATGATCTCAGGAAGGGGCTGAAGGACCCGGAGGAGTCCTCCCTTCGCATGCTCAAATCCTACGTGGGCCTCCCCACGGGGAAGGAAAAGGGCGAGTACCTGGCCCTGGACTTCGGCGGCACGAATGTGCGGGTGCTGCGCATTCGTCTCGACGGGGACGGGAAGTTCGAGGTGCTGAAGAAGGTGGCAAAGCCCCTGCGCATCG
>CAMCRT010000123.1 GCA_945877355.1 uncultured Mitsuokella sp.
GCTACGGCTTCATCTACGTCGACAAGGACAACGAGGGCAAGGGAACGCTCGCGCGCTCCCAAACACACCGCTTCCAGGCAACCCCTAACTTGTCCGGAGGCATCCGGACATCATACGATCACTTCCCTAACGACATTCAGGTACTGCCAAGCGGACGAGCCCTCCCAAGGTTCTCCCTTACCCGCCGCAGAACCTGAATGTCGTTTTACGCGGATATGGAAAAGGTCTTTTGGCAGAAAGATTGCCGAAAGACCCTCCTTTATGGCAGTCGCTGAAAGCGAATCATAATATTTGTATTTATAAACTTTAAATGCTATAATATTTGCAATTACAAACTTTATGGAGGGATATTTCATGGGAAAACGAATCGTCCTATCGCCGAGTATCCGTCGCATCCTGCAACAAATGGGCGAGCAGGTCAAACTGGCACGCCTACGCCGGAATATCCCGGCTAGTCTGATTGCCGAGCGCTCCGGACTCGGCCGTACGACCATCTGGCAGATCGAAAAAGGGAGCCCCTCTGTCTCTATGGGCGCTTACGCCAAGGCACTCCATGCAATCGAGGGCATGGACAAGGAACTCCTGCGCATCTGCCGGGAAGATACGCCAGGGCGGGTCATGCAGGACGCAAGCCTTGTACGTCGTCGCGCCTCTAGACGCAAGGGGAGTGAGCAACATGACGCGGAATAAGATCATTTATTGCTATCTGGATGATATCTTTCACGGCTGCCGCTATCTAGGAAACCTGTACGTGCAGAATGAACGCGGACGAGAAATCTATTCGTTTGAATGGTCAAACGAATGCCTGGAACAAGAGGTTCCATTTCCCATCCTGGATCCACGCCTCTTTGCGGGTATGTACGGCAGACAGTACGCCGGCGACCGTCTCTTCGGCGTGTTTTCCGATGCCTGTCCGGATCGCTGGGGGCGCCTCCTCATGAGCCGGAGGGAAGGAATACGTGCGAGACAGGCAGGCCGCCGTCCAGCTAAGCTTCTGGAGAGCGATTTCCTCCTCGGCGTACACGATGAAGGCCGTATGGGGGCATTGCGATTCCGACTGGACACAAAAGGCCCGTTTCTTGCTGATGACGCTGCCCTCGCGGCCCCGCCCTGGGCCGAACTTCGCAAGTTGCAGGACGCCTCCCTCCACTTCGAGAAAGACGATCATGGCGAGGCAAAGTGGCTCTCTTTGCTGCTCGCGCCCGGCTCCTCACTCGGCGGTGCCCATCCCAAGGCGACAGTGAAAGATGAAAAAGGGAATCTATGGATTGCCAAATTCCCATCACATCACGATGAGGAAGATACTGGAGCATGGGAAATGGTGGCGCATGACCTTGCGATACACTGCCATCTTCATGTGCCCGAAGCAAAAGCGCTTCGTCTCACAGAAGAAGGAACGACGTTCCTCGTCCGGCGATTTGACCGGCAACAGGGAAAACGAATCCACATGGTCTCCGCAATGACGATGCTCGATCAGACAGATAACGCACACAATGCCTCCTATCTAGACATTGCCGACTGGATATCCGCCAACAGCGCCCGCCCGCAGGAAGATCTATCGGAGCTCTGGTGCCGCATGGTCTTCAACATCCTCATCGCCAACACCGATGACCACCTGCGCAACCATGCCTTCCTCCTCTACAGAGATGGCTGGCGTTTGTCCCCACTTTACGACGTCAATCCGAATCCCATGGGAGAATATCTCTCCCTCGGCATCACAGAAGAAGATAGTGCCCTCGACATACAGCTGGCACTAGACACAGCCGAGTTCTATCAGATTTCTCCCCAAAAAGCCTCAGAGACAATCACTATGATGGCCACAATCATCCAGCAGAATTGGCTGGATCTTGCACGTAAATACAGGATCCCTAGAAGTTCCATCGAGCGAATGGAGTCGGCGTTCCAGGTAGCAAGGGAACTAGGGAAACCGATATCGTCGAGATAACTGCCGCAATATTGAGGTGCTCCGGATTTGCGTGGAGACGTGATATGGATCATCCTGCCCTCCGGGTTCAGCATAAAATATTTTCCATTCGGATCACAGGAATTAAAGGAACCACTGATTCATTCGGCACTCCGTCTTCACGCGTCTGCGTTGTCCTCCCGCCCTCGACAATCCTCAGTACAAAACGCGATGGAGCGTTTTGCCGCTACGCCTCCGGTTTGTCTCCTAGGGAGATATAGCGCATCCGCGTAAATCCGGAGCACCTCATTTAATCAGCGGTTCCTAAACGGATCTTCTCTGATGTAAGAAAAATACGATGCACCGATGGGATTTCCCAAGGAATCTCCACGGGGCGCTACCTCGCCGCCAACAGTTCGAAGGCGACTGGCGAAATATTATCAGAAAGCCATCGCCACCAACGGCGAGGAGCTTTCCTGAGCGCAGCAAAAAGGTCTCTCGGCAGTTGCCAAAAGACCTTTTTGCTGCTGCCCGCATGGGACAGGCTTATTTCCCAAAGAGCTTCTTGAGGTTGTCGAGGAAGCTCTTTTTCTCCGGGTTGACGCGGTCGCCGCTGAGCTCGCCGAACTCACGCAGGAGTTCTTTCTGGCGGGCGCTGAGGTTCTGCGGCGTGAGGACTTTGACGACGACGTGCTCGTCGCCGCGGCCGGTGCCGCGCAGGTGCGGGATGCCGCGTCCCTTGAGGCGCAGGATTTTGCCGCTCTGCGTGCCTGCGGGGACTTTCATGTCGACGGGGCCGTCGAGCGTCGGCACCTGGACGGTGCCGCCGAGGGCCGCCTCGACGAAGGAGACCGGGACCTCGACGATGACGTCGGTGCCCTGCCGCTTGAAGAATTTATGCGGCTTGATGAAGAT
>CAMCRT010000124.1 GCA_945877355.1 uncultured Mitsuokella sp.
GTGAGGGCGGAAATGCCATTCTTTTCGGCAAGGATGGAGATGACAAGCTCTTTGCTCATGGAGAAGATACCGTGCTTGTAGGGGGATCGGGAAACGACACTATTTATGGGGTGCGTGGAGATGATACTCATCGCTGGGGCGATGATGCAGGTCAAGGGGATGTGACAATATTCTGGGGAAAGAACGATGGAAATGACACGATCCATCTCGTACGCGATCGAGAACGGGCTGCTGCACAGCGTGAAACGCAGGGACAGGCAATCCTACTGGCTGGAACTGGCATTGAAAGGAACACCTTAACATTTCACCGCGAAAAGGAATCACTTACCATCGAGAATAAGGAAACAAAGGCAAGTATCTTGATTCCGGACTGGTTCCGAAGTGATGATGAGAAGCTAAGTGCTATTCTGTTCTCGAACGGAACTCGTATGGATAAAGAGGAATTGTGGCGAGAGGCTGCTTCCTTTCACGCGACGGCAAGAGATGAATCCTTAGACGGGAGCGATTCGGTCGCGGATATTCTTTACGGAGAAGGCGGGGATGATACGCTTGTCGGCCGTGGAGGAGATGATTTCCTCGATGGCGGGGAGGGAAATGACATTCTGGAGGGTGGTTATGGCGATGACACCTACGTCTGGGGAGCCGGCTATGAGAACGATGTCATACGCAATGCAATCCGCAGTTGGGATACCTACTACGAAAGCGGAAACGATACCCTTCGCCTGCATGATATGACAAAGGAAGAAGTCTCGTGGGAAGCGGACGGGGCAACGCTCGTCTTGCGGAATACGGCAACAGAAGAGAGCCTGAGCTTTGAAGAATGGTTCAAGAGCCCGCTCGCACAGGTTGACCGTATTGTCTTTGACGATGGGGCGGAGCTTTCGGCAAATGATGTGATGGAAGCGGCTCGCCATCGGATAGGGACTTCGCGCAATGAAACGATAAATGGTGGGGAGAACTTTGACGATTTCATTGAAGGAAAGGGCGGACGTGATACGATTTACGGAAACAGTGGCAACGATGTACTGGATGGAGGAAAAGGGAATGATACCCTTGTCGGCGGTACAGGGGATGATACCTACATCTGGGGACGTGGCTACGGGAATGACACGATAGAGAATGCCGTCCGGAGCTGGGGAACCCCGATCGATAGCGGTGAGGACACGCTGCAGCTCGGAAAGGGAATCATGCCGGGCGACCTTCGTTGGAAGCTTGACGGAAAGGATATGGTAGCAACCCTGCAGGATACCCAGGAAGCATTGCGGATAAAGTCTTGGGCTGAGTCAAAGGAGATACGCGTAGACAGGATTGCCTTTGCAAATGGAGCTGTATATTCGGCAGATCAGGTGGATGATTGTGTCACGCGGATTGGGGATGCCTCTCTTGAATTCTATACGCCGATGACCCAGCTTGAGACGACGAAAACACATGGAGAAGAAAACCACCTTATTGTTGCACCAAGTGCGTGAGTATCCACAAACACCTGTGTTATTCGACAGCCTTTCGACTCTTGACAATAATCATCTCGTTGTCAGCAAGACGAATCTCGAGACGATAGAGGGCTATGTGGAAATTTTCATACCACTTTCTTTCGAATCGAAGGATGGGCTTCGGTGCTGTCATCATCCCCACAGTGGAGGCACTCGCCCGCTCCTTGTGGAACTTCAGGCCTTCGTGGCGCCCGCTCCCTACGTCTCGCCCCCCGAGGCGGCCGGCGAGACATAGGCTGTAATCCAGGTGGCCTCAAGAATCCTCGAAGCAAAGCATCTGGGCTTCACCGACGTGGTGCTCCCCATGAAAAACGCCAAGCAGATAAAGCAGGGCATAGAGGGGATGAGACTCCACGGGGCAGAAACCATAGGCGAGGCCCTGCGCCTCGCCATGCCAAATCAATCGTAAAAAACGGAACAGATTTCACAAATATTGTCCATTAGAAAGACCCTTCGGCATCAATAGATGCTTCCGAAGGGTCTTTTTTAGACAGAAAGTCAAGCACTAAAGAAAATAAAAATATTTATTATATAGATTTTGAGACGATATTTACAAAAATAAACTTGTATGATAATATGAAACTAATAAATACTTTTTTCCGTTTAGAGTGGACACATGTTGAGAAATCGAGCTGGGAAAAAGTAGGGAAGTATTGACGTCCAAGTAGTGAAAAAGAAAAGAGGTTAAGCTTATGGTCGATGTAGTCGGTAATATTTTGCAGTATGGTATGTTTTTGATTATTTTATATGCATACTACCGTATGTTTCGAAAAAAGCCATTTATCAATTTCTATATACTGTCTCTTGTTTGGATGTTACTATACGTTATTTTCTTTTCAGCGGTATATACATATGCTGTGCAGACGACGCCATTAGAGGAGGAGATACAAAGAAAATGCTATAAAATAATAGAAGTGAATTTTATTTATGGTGTATCTGGATTTAGCATGTTATTTACATCGGTTATTGCCATTTATCATCTTATTAGAAGACAAAAGGCAATTATATGGGTTGGGGTATTTCTTGTAACGATACTTATGACATATATCTCTTTTTCGTATGAATATTTGGATATTGATTATTTAGAACAACAAGTAGGAGTTTTATAATGGGCCCATGAATTTAGACCACCCGTGAAAATTTTAGGAGTGCATGATA
>CAMCRT010000125.1 GCA_945877355.1 uncultured Mitsuokella sp.
AGATATGCAGTTTTCAAAGAACTTTGGGTATTTTGCATGTGGGAAGTTTGAGTAGGATAGAAGGAAGGAAAGGCGGCTGCCGGATCGGAGCTCGCCCGATAGGCCTAGTATCACATCTTCCCCGTAGACTCCCCCTGACCCTGCGGGCCATCCCCCTCTAGAGGGGGACGCGGCAAAATTTGGTGGGCTCGCAATGGGAGGAGCTATGCAGGCTATAAGGAGTGGGAGGCTGCTAGCTACGGCAATCCATTGCGAGGGTAGGAGACTTGCTTGCCTCCCTCTAGAGGGAGGTGGCGCGCGTAGCGCGACGGAGGGAGTCTCGATGCTGGAAGGAACGGCTTTACAGTGCATTTGACGGACGAGCGAAAAGAAAGGGGGGGAGCCTGTTGTTACGAAATCTATCCAGACGGGTGCCGTTGGGGCGTCGAATTTTGGTTGCGAACTTTATCATGGTCATCGTGCCCGTGGCGCTGCTCATCGGGGTGGGGGCGGTGCTCTATGGGGTGTTCGGCATGTTTGGCGGAGCGTATCTTGGGGAGGTGTCCCGGCTCTTTCCGAAGCGGGGGCCGGTCATCGCCGCGGAGTATGCCCTGACGGAGATCGCCGGGGAGCTGGAGGACAAGAAGCCGGACTGGCGGGAGATCCAGACCATGGCGAGGGTCTTGGAGAGCCAGGGGCTCCGGGTGGCGGTGTTCTCGCCCCAGGGGCCCCAGTATGCCACGGCGGGCGTCGATCCGGCGGGGCTCCGGCGGCAGCTGGAGGAGCTTTCGCCCCGGGGCGTCCTGCTGCGCTGGGAGGGGGGCGACGTGCTCTTTGTCCACCACTCGCCCCATGGGAATGCGGTGTTCGCCCAGGGGCGGCTCCTGCTGCATGGGCCGGGGGACTTTGACCGGGACCAGGCCCGGCGGCTGTGGCTCGCCATCCGGGTGGGGGCCTTCGTGCTGCTGGCCGGGACAATCCTTCTCATTATTCTCTTGGGCCGGTACATCGCCCGAAGCCTGACGCGGCAGATCCTCGTGCCGCTGGAGGCCATACGGGAGGCGGCGGGGGAGATCAGCCGGGGCAATCTCGACACGCCGCTCCGCCTGCCGCCCCGGGATGACGAGCTGGGGGAGGCCTGCCGGGACATCGAGAAGATGCGCCGGGACCTCCTCGCGGCGAAGGAGGAGCGGGAGCGCTACGAGGCGAACCGCAAGGAGCTCCTGGCGGGCATCTCCCATGATCTGGCGACGCCGCTGACCTCCATAAAGGGGTACGCCAGCGGGATTCTCGATGGCATCGCGGCCACGGAGGAGAAGCGGCGCCACTACATCGAGCGCATCGCAGCCACGGCGGCGACGATGGAGTCGCTGGTGGAGTCCCTTTTCCTGTTCTCGAAGCTGGATCTAGGGCGCATGGAGTTCCATCGCACGACGGTGGATCTCTCCGCGTGGCTCAGCGATTTCATGGGGGAGAGCCGGGTGCTCTACGAGGGCCGGGGCCTCGCCTTGGAGTACACGGGGGAGCCCTCCTTGACGGTCTGCCTAGACAGCATGCAGTTCGCCCGGGTGGCCCAGAATATCCTGTCGAACAGCGCGAAGTACGGGGCAAAAAAAATAGCCGTCCGGCTTTGGCAGTCGGAGGGCAAGGCAGAGCTTTCCTTCACCGATGACGGCAAGGGGGTGGAGGCTTCGGAGCTGGGCTCCATCTTCGAGAGCTTCTACCGGACGGACAAGGCCCGGAGCGATACGGCGAAGGGCAGCGGCCTGGGGCTTGCCATCGCCCGGAAGATCATCGAGGGCCTCGGCGGCCGTATCTGGGCAGAGAAGCCAGGGGATAGGGGCCTCACCATTCGCATCGCGCTCCCTCTTGTGGAGGCGGCAGGCAGAAAGGACGGAGAAGTATGAAGGAAATTCTCATCATTGAAGACGATGCTTCCATCGCGGAGCTGGAGAGGGACTATCTGGAGGCCTCGGACTTCCAGGTGACCATCGCGGCGGACGGAGCAAAGGGGCAGGAGCTGGCCCTCTCGAAGGACTTTGCCCTCATCATATTGGACCTCATGCTGCCCCATGTGGATGGGTTCGCCATCTGCCGGGCGGTTCGCCGGGAGAAGGACACGCCGATCCTCATGGTGTCGGCCCGTCGGGAGGACGTAGACAAGGTGCGGGGCCTGGGCCTCGGGGCGGATGACTACATGGTAAAGCCCTTTTCCCCGGCGGAGCTGGTGGCAAGGGTCCGGGCCCATATCGCAAGGTTCGAGCGGCTGACGGGGAGCCAGGAGGCGGAGGTGCTCCTCCAGGGAGCCCTCGAGATCCGCCCGGCGGAGCACCGGGTCTTCGTGGAGGGCCGGGAGGTGAATCTTGCGAACAAGGAGTTCGAGCTGCTGCTGTTCCTCGCCCGCCATCCGGGGCTGGTGTTCTCGAGGGATGTGCTCTATGAGAAGATCTGGGGCCAGGAGGCCATGGGGGACACGGCGACGGTCATGGTGCACGTGGGCCGCATCCGGGAAAAAATAGAACCGCACCCCGAGAAGCCCATCTATATCGAGACGGTCTGGGGTGCGGGGTACAGATTTACTGACCTGTCCAAGAGGTAAGCCGAAGGCTTAGCGATTGGGTAACAGGTCGTA
>CAMCRT010000126.1 GCA_945877355.1 uncultured Mitsuokella sp.
CGGGGATACATCGACTATGAATCCTATGGACGTGACATGGAAGCCGAAGGCAGGTTCACTCCGACCGATGACGGGATGTCGATGATCGAGATCAGATGAGCACCTCTTGAGGTCATGGCAGCGCCTGTGCAGCAGCTATCGGCGCTGCCATTCTGAATTGTGTCATAGCGGGGATTCCAGCCCCTCTTCCTTGACCCTGGATGAGCTGGAAGCTATACAAGGGCCACAAGGATACTTTCTGGGTGGCTTCGGCAAAGAGAACCGGAAACCAAGAGTGCGGCGGGTTTTCGATAGGCGCGAGGATAGGGGCTCCACATAAAGCCCCGGCGCAGCGGCTGTTGAAAACTCGCCGTCATCGGCCCTCAGGAAGAAGTGTCCCTCAGCCCCAAGACGGGGCTGAGGGACACTTCTCACATGTATTCCGGCTTTCATGCCGCCTAAGAAGGGGACGCTGCGCCTTGCACGGCATCCCCTTCTTCTGCTCCCTTTTCCGTCAGTCCTCATCTCCGGGGTAGAAGGAAAGCTGGTCTGGCTCATCTGACCAGAAATAGACGCCGGCGAGATGCCTGATACGGGCGTGCTTTGGTGCATAGATGCCTACTGACATTAGGTCGTAGCGCACCGACGAGACACGATGCTCAGCCAGCCAGAGGAATGCTCTCCTGCGGCAGCGCCAGAAGTCGTCTTTCTTGACGGAGAGCTCTGGCACATCCCCATCGCCTTCGATGTTCGTGACGGCTACGATATCGGCAAGGATGCATTCTCCATCAAGCGTGCAGCAGATATCAGGTGCACCGGAATTTTCTGGCTCCATAGACAGAATGTCTGCGTCGCGGTAGCGGAAATACGCTTTCGCAATGCGCACGCCCTGCTGATGAAGCTCCGCGTCTTCCACGCTCATGCTGGCATCGTGCTTGGATTCATCCATCTTGGCCACCCCTTCGGGTCGATTGCGGGGAACCTCCTGTCCCCCGCCTGCTGGCTTTATTATAGCATATAAATCATTAGTACTTGAGTGAATATTGGAAATCTGTCTGATTCTAGTGCGTTTCTGCTGGCTAATAGATTGGATTCAAATTTCTTTTCGAATCGCATTCCAATACAAGTATTTATATGCTATAATATCATTGTCAGCGGGGACAAGGGTTCCCGGAGCCCGGTTGGGGAGGGATGGAAATGTCAGATGCAGCTGCGGCCCTGCGGGGTTCGTAGCATCATGAGAGAGGGGGTCCGCCAAATGCCCGATGCAGACATCCTGCGCCAGCTTGCCTTGGTGCATCAGAACGACTGGCTCTTCGTGCCTTCCGTCCTGCTGCTGGTACTCTATGGAGCGCTTGTCTGGTAAATGCGGTGGACGCCGGCTGCGGTCTGCATTCGGCGTCCACCGCACCTGCCTGTCCAAGCCGAATCTCAGCGCAGACAGCAAAAGGCTGGCCTCTCCCCTTCCTTGACTCTGGATGAGCTTGTAGTGGCACAAAGGCCACAAGGATTCTTTCCGGTTGGCTTCAGCAAAAGGAACCGGAAACCAATATGGCAGCGGGTTTTCGATAGGGTGCGAGGATAGGGGCTCTCCACAAAGCCCCGGCGCAGCACCCTGTTGGAAACCCGCTGCCATCCGGTATGGATCGTCATGCGGACAGATCTTGCTCTACACAATCCAGATTGCCTTTGCATCTGGAAGCAACCGAAAACCAATAGAATGTGATCCAAAAAAACCAAGCGATTCCAATTGAAAATCGATTGGTTTCTAATGTGCTGCAGCACAGGCATTGCGGACAGGCATGCTGCAAAGGCACAGATAGACGGAAAACAGGTAGCGGAGCTCTGTCCAGAACCAATATGGCAGCGGGTTTTCGATAAAGGTGCGAGGATAGGGGCTCCCGCAAAGCCCCGGCGCAGCGCCTTTGTTGGAAACCCGCCGTCATCCGGCCGTCCAGACGCCTGCGCCCCCAGGCTCCGACAAGGGCCTGGGGGCGCAGGCTGGCAGTCACTCTGCAGGGTGGATCACTTCGTCTCCACCGCCTCCATTTATTGCCAGCGGTGGGATCCAGTGGACGATGCAGGCATCTCCTGGCTTTCCGTCCGTCCTGCCCTTCCGCGGCCCGATCCAGTAGTGCGTGAAATGTGCGGCACGGATGTGAGGAGGCATCTTCCTTTCTGTTCCCGAGGAAGCGGCATCCGCCCGCTGCCTCCTTCTGGCCTCGCCGATTGCACGGCCCAGGCGTGCCCCCATCTCATGCACGGTCTCAGAATTCCGCTTCCTGTCCTGCTTTCCGATTCGCTGGACCTGGGATGGCTTGGAAACAACCTGGTCTTCTGCGTTATCGCTCAGAATATAGAGCAGAAAGGGCATGGCGGAGAAGACCATCGCCGCCGATTTCTCCGCATCGTTCTCTACATGGATCCCGACGGATGCAGACATATCGCTCTCTTTCTGGAAGTCCTTCTGCGCATCCTCAATCGTGTATCCATCCTTCAGGGACACGAAATATGGGAATCTCCTCATATCATTGTCGATGAAGCTAATCCGCATGTTCTCGTAACCCTCTTCGATGTAGGCTACAAAGCCCCTATACCTGCCAAGCTTTGCATCGACGTAGACAATCGGGTA
>CAMCRT010000127.1 GCA_945877355.1 uncultured Mitsuokella sp.
GAGATATGCAGTTTTCAAAGAACTTTGGGTATTTTGCATGTGGGAAGTTTGAGATGTTAACAGAAACGCCTCTCTCAAAAAAATACTTTGAGAGAGGCGTTGTTCTTCCTAAATTCACATCGGAATCCGATAGCCGTGGTGGAGTGGACCGCTGCCGTGGCCTAGGTCTAGCTGGGCGGCGATGGCACCTGTGATGTAGTCTTTGGCCAGGCGGACGGCCTCGGGGAGGGCCTTGCCCTTTGCGAGCTGGGCGGCTATGGCGGAGGAGAGGGTGCAGCCGGTGCCGTGGGTGTTGGGGTTATCGATGCGGAGAGCGCGGTACCAGGTGGCATTTCCCTCCTGATAGAGGAGGTCGTCGGCACTCTCTCCAATGTGGCCGCCCTTCAGGAGGACGGCGAGGCCCGGGGGGGCATTGGCGATGCGCTCGGCGGCGCGGAGCATGTCACCGGCGCTCTCGATGGCAAGATCTGCGAGCACCTCCGCCTCGGTCCGGTTCGGGGTGACGATCTCGGCCAGGGGGAAGAGGTGGGTCTTCAGGGCCTCGACAGCCTCGTCTTCGATGAGGTGGGCGCCGCTGGTGGCGACCATGACCGGGTCCAGGACGATGTGTTTTGCCTGGAACTCTCGTAGCTTCTGGGCGATGGTCTCGATGAGGGGGACGCTCGAGACCATGCCGATCTTTACGGCGGCGGGCTCGATGTCCTCAAAGATGGCATCAAGCTCGTCGGCGAGGAATGCGGGCGTCGCTTCCAGGATGGAGCGGACGCCCTTTGTATTTTGGGCGGTGAGGGCCGTGATGGCGCTCATGCCGTAGGTGCCATTCGCCAGCATGGTCTTGAGGTCGGCCTGGATGCCGGCCCCGCCGATGGAGTCGCTGCCGGCGATGGTGAGAACGGCGGGTAGCTTCATAATGGTTTCTCCTTTATAGCTTTTATAGCTTTTTTGCGGCTGCCAGCAGATCGCGGCAGCGGGCGGGGATATCCGGGGCAGCGAATATCCCGGAGACGATGGCGACGCCGGCAAGGCCCGTGCCCTTTAGCCTATCGATATTTCCCATGTCGATGCCGCCGATGGCGACGACGGGGATATGGACGGCACTGGTGATGGCCCGAAGCGTCTCCAGGGGGACGAGGGTGGCGTCTGCCTTCGTCGCCGTGGGAAATACGGCCCCGGCGCCGAGATAGTCCGCGCCGCCTGCCTCGGCGACTTTTGCTTCCTCCACATTGTGGACGGAGATGCCGATGGTGGCGGCAGGGCCCAGGAGTGCCCGGGCCTCGGCGAGGGCCAGGTCACTCTGCCCCAGATGGACGCCCGCCGCGCCGATTTTCTTGGCGAGGGGGGCATCGTCATTGATGATGAGGGGGATGTGGCAGCGGTCACAGATGGCCTTGACGGCCCGGGCGGCCTGGAGGAGGCCTGCCCCCTTCAATGTCTTTTCCCGGAGCTGCAGGCAGGTGATGCCGCTCTCTGCTGCCTGCTCCACCCGCCTTAGGAGCTCCCTGTCCATGGAGAACTCGCTGGGGGTGACGGCGTAGAGCCGGAGATCTTCACTCGAAAAGCTCATAGCGCGCCTCCTGATCGAGGGCCTCGTCTGTCAGGTGGAAGACCGCGTCGATGAGATAGCTTCGGTAGCTGGCATTGCCGTCCAGCTCTGTGAGGCGACGCTTTGCCTGCTCTCCCGCCACGCCCATGGCACAGGCGGCAGTGAGGGCGGCCGCAAGGGGATTCTCCGCCACGGCGGCGCAGGCGGCGAGAATCGCCGTGCTCATGCAGCCCGTGCCCGTGACCCGGGCCATGAGGGCATCGCCATTGTGGACGGCGTAGGCGGCCCCAGAGGGGGCGGCGAGGATATCAACGGCCCCGGAGATGGCGATGACCGTATTGAGCCGCTTCGCCACCCGCCGGGCGAGGGCAAGGGCCTCCTCGCCAGCCCCCAGAGCGTCCTCTGCCGCCGCATCGACGCCGTGGCTGGAGCGAACCCTATCATCCAGGGTCTTTATCTCGGAGATATTGCCCCGGATGGCGGCGAAGCGGACGCTTTCGAGAAGGCTCTCTGCCGTCTCAAGGCGCAATGTGGTGGCGCCGACCCCCACCGGGTCCAGCACCACGGGAATTCCCCGGGCGTTGGCAGCCTTTCCCGCGATATGCATGGACGCTGCCGTGCGGCGAGAGAGGGTGCCGATATTGAGCACGAGGGCACTGGCGATTTTCCCCATGTCCTCCATCTCTTCCGCCTCGTCCGCCATGATGGGGGACGCTCCTGCCGCCAGCAGGATATTGGCACAGTCGTTTATCGTGACGCTGTTCGTGATGCAGTGGACGATGGGCTTTTGCTTCTGGATGGTCTTCAAAATATTTTTTTGCATGAAATCACCTCAAAAGAAAAAGCGCAGAGGACATGCTCTGCGCGAATTGGCTCTTTCCCTACGTTGGCATTATCCAAATCAGGTATAAGGGTCGAAGTGCGAAACTTCCTCTCAGCCTGTCTACAAGCTCCCCTGTATGGAATTGTT